>DATGUV010000117.1:0-4571 GCA_035301025.1 Bacillota bacterium
AAATCTGTAATGACTATTTTTCTTGATTTTCCTACTTGAATCATTCCTTTATCAACGAGCTCGTTTAATTTTCGATTGATCGTCTCAGGAGTTGTGCCTAAATAGGATGCGATATCTTTTTGACTCATTGGTAAAGTGATAGTAGTGCTTTTTTGTTCCTCAGCAATACGGGCTAAATAAAGAGCCAAGCGTGTTTCTACTTTTTCTAAAGCAATCTGAGCGGATTGCTCCTCAGACTGTTGAAGTCTGCGAGATATTTCATTTAACACCTTTATAGCAATGGCTGGATATGTTAATAAAAACTGCTGAAAATCCACCCCCTCCATCACACATAATTGAGTTTTCTCCAATGCTTCCGCATACGTATCCACAGTCGTTTCATTAAATAATGTTAACTCCCCAGTGAAGTCACCAGGTTCCAAGACACGTACAAGTTGCTCCTTACCATTTTCTGATAACCGATAAATTTTCACTCGGCCTTTATGAACAATATACAACCGACTTGATACATCTCCAGGGTGAAAAAGGGTTTCTCCACGGGCATATGTTAGAGATGTAGTTTCTTTTACAATACCATTCATTTCTTCTTCCGTTAAATGGTTGAAAATAGGAACAATCGATATGCATCGTTTATGTTCTGTTTGTCGTTTATTCACTATATGCTCCTCCAATACATCTAGTGCTCTCTTACATGCTAATGTTCATGCTCTTTTATCAATGCAATGGATGCTTGTTGATCGTTTCCTTTTGATGTATATGTTACTAAACGAAGAGCATTTAGTACAACAATGAGAATACTGAGCTCATGGATAAGCATACCTGAAGCAAGGAATATTTTCCCTAGCAATACACCTATTAATAATAGAAAGACAGTACTTACTGCAAAAATCGTATTTTGTTTCATATTAGAGATTGTAGCTTTTGCCAGTGCATAAGCGTGGGAGAAGTAGTCTAGCCGATCATTCATAAGAACTACGTCAGCTGTTTCCATAGAAATATCTGTTCCACCTAACCCCATCGCTAGACCAATATCTGCATTAGCAATAGCAGGTGCATCGTTAATTCCATCCCCAACCATCGCTACTGTTTGTCCAGACTCCTTCAAGGATTGAATATGCTCTACTTTGTCGGCAGGCAATAATTCAGCGAACACACGATCAATCCCTAATTCATCAGCAACCCGTTTTGCCGCAAGAGCGTTATCACCCGTAAGCATGACGACCTGCTTCACACCATGTTTTTTTAAAGAGGTTATCGCTTGTTTGGCTTCCGTACGCACCTCATCAGCAATGGAAAGAATGCCAGCAAAGTTGTTATTTATTCCAACGAAAACTGCTGTATTACCTGCTTGTTCCTGTTGTGTAGCGAAGGCTTCATCTTTTTCAGATATCTGAACTCCCTCTGCTTGCATTCGTTTCCGGTTACCAATCACTATATAGTCTTCATGAAATGTACCAGTCATTCCTTCCCCTTTTACGACTTGAACATCCTTTGCTTCTCCTGTAATCCGCACATTATTCTCTTCTGCCTCTTGTACAATGGTTCGTCCAAGATGATGTTCAGAATACATTTCGACTTCTGCCACTTTTCTTAACAGATCGTATCTATCTATCTGAGTAGTATATACATGCGAAACAGTCGGGCGTCCTTGAGTAAGTGTTCCTGTTTTATCAAATACAACTGTATCTACTTTTGCGAGGCGCTCCATCGTTTCGCCGCCTTTTATCAACACACCGTGCCGTGCTCCATTTCCGATTCCAGCAACGAGGGAAACGGGTGCAGATAACACAAGTGCCCCTGGACAAGCTACGACAAGAAAAGTGAGTGCCATATGAATATTTTGTGTCAGTGCATATACAAGAATCGATATTATTAAAATTGCAGGAGTATATACGGAAGCGAATCGATCAAGGAACTTCTCAGTTTTAGATTTCATTTCTTGAGCTTCTTCCACAAGTTCAATAATTTGGGAAAAAGTTGTATCTTCTCCAACCCGATTCGCACGAACTTCAATGGATCCGTGATCTACAATGGTTCCACTATATACATCATCATTCTCTACTTTTTGAATCGGTGCAGATTCTCCAGTAATTGTCGCTTCATGTAATGTGGCTGTCCCTTTAAGAATCAAGCCATCTACAGCAACTTTCTCACCTGAACGAATGAGGACAATATCCCCTTCCTCCACTTCATCTGCATGTACTTGTTTGCGCTGGCCATCTTTGATCACTGTCGCTTCTACAGGAGAGAGGTCAATCAACTCATTTAAAGAAGATCTTGTTTTTTCAAGGGTGCGTGCTTCTAAGTACGCGCCGAATAAAAATAAAAATGTTACAGCTGCAGACTCCACATACTCACCAATGAGCAATGCACCAATAACAGCAATCGTTACGAGTAATTCAATACTAAATGATTTCATGCGAATCCCTTGCAGAGCCTTTTTACTAATGGGATATCCGGCGATAACTGTTGCAATGATGAGGAGTGGTGTTTTCTCGGAGCTATAACCACTCACATGAAAAATAAACGCAACGATTAGAAGTACACCAGAAATGAATGTAATAATAGAAGTTTTCTTCGCACTCATGAACGCTCCCTCCTTTGACTTTTAATATATTTAAGAAACACGAACAGACACAACTGGAAATCCTAGTTTTTCAATGGTTGCTTTAATATCTTCACTACCTACTGTTGTATCATCAAACACTGTACGTACACGGTTAGCGTGAAACAGAACACGAACATCTTCCACTCCTTGCATATTTCCTACATTTTTCTCAATTCTTTTCACACATGATGGGCAAGTTAATGGTTCTAATGTAAATGCTGCTTTTGCCATAATGATCATCCTTTTTCACTTATTTTTGAACTACCTTAAGTATACGTGGAGTTGGTTGTTAAAAAATTGACCTACATCAAGTTTTTGCATATTTACCGGAGTTTTTATATAAGCATTCTTGCCCATGTGATTCAATGGCTCATTTGCTATACTATGAAGAGCATGAAGTACAGAAAGGATGGTTGTATGAAGGCTTCACACATTACATATATTTTTATCAGTATGGCATTATTATTACTACTAGGATGTCAACAATCAAAAGAACCACAGAAGGGTCATGAACCTCAAGAACCTGTGGTAGATTATGAAGCAGGGGATTATCATGATATAGGCGAAACATTTTCGTTCCATCATGAGTTAGAACCCGAAATAGAAGCTGAAATTACCGTTGACGACATTTGGATAGAAGATGCAACAGGTCATGAGGAACTATTTCAACAAGAAGATGTGGAGATGGTGGAAGAATCCACGGTAACTTTTATTACCTTTACCGTACGAAATAGAAATGCTGATTCCATTTCGTACCTGTTTCTTTTGCCATCTTACATGAGTTCTACTTTAGTTCCGGAAGATATTAATTATGATTATCCAGACAATGATGTTTATCCTGTTATTGAACCTCATTCGTATGAAAAAATTGATCGTGGAACTTCTGGGCAAATCACCGGCGCGATTCCCACAACGAAATATGAAGAAAATGGTGGCGTGTTTTTTTGGAACCCAGCTAGTAGAACACCTGAAGTAGTCTTCCAAACTCCGCAATCTAAACGGAAAGATAAAATGGGGCTTTATGATATCGGTGAAGAAGTGTATGTTGTAAGTGAAACAGAAGATTACCAACTTACTTCAACCATTGAATCGATTGAGGTGGAAGATAATCCGGAAAAACCAGAAAAGGAACTGTCAGATTCAACCTTTCTTGTCGTACATACAACATTAAAAAATCGTGGCAAATTAGAGGCTTCTATGACAGATGCTATTCTCATTCCTCTCATTGGCGAAGATTTAATTGATGCTCCTGTGTCGTTTAACAGTAGCGACGGATTTGTTGATAATGCTTGGGGGCGTGACGATATGTTGATCGCACCTGGTGAGACAATTGAGGGAACCTTTTATTTAGAAATCGAAAAAGACCAGATTGATGATATTGAATTGTATTATCCAGATAGGGCTATGATTCTTTATCCTGATTACTGGATGAAAATTAATTACAAACCATCTTCCTAATCTTTTTTCCGTACGTTTCCTCCTTAGGTGCATACACTATGTTAGAAGCAAATAAGGAGGAATTTTACGTATGCCAATTACCATAACTCCGGTTCCCATTCAAACGAGAGAAATAATTAGAGAAGGCATGAATATTCAGTACCCACAAATCGGTCATATTTCTCATCCACACATACGAAGATCCATCAATGAAGCTGTTTTTCATCTCGTTCATCACGTTATTTCTGAACAACATGAAAAACAAGGTGCAGACCAGTTTGCAGAAATGATCGGTTTATTTGAAATCAAAACAAATGAACGAAACATTCTTAGTTTAACAATTAGCAACTACGCCATTGCCCCTCGTGCAGCAAATGGATTAACAATTGTCCGGTCATTAACCTTTGATGTTCAAACCGGCAAACAGTACACATTACCATCATTATTTTTACCACAAAGTCCTTACGTGCCCATTTTATCCGCTATTGTTCAAGAACAAATTACTGCCAGAGATATACCTACGTTA
>DATGUV010000118.1:0-7067 GCA_035301025.1 Bacillota bacterium
CATTTTCACTCCAAACAACCGGATTTCAAATATAAGTGAATGGTTCAATATTTCAAATGTATATCGTATAAAAATTGTAGAAAATATGAAAAATGTCGCAGGAATAAAAATAAATAGTGTCCACCTGGCTTCAAACCCTAACAACATTGTAATCATCATCACCAACAAAAATAAGGTAAACAACATAAGCCTCTGCGTTTTTGCATGATAAATCATCTCAGTTCCCTCCCCCTTTCAATCGATGGGTATTTCGTAAGTAATCCTAGATGAATCGCCTCCCATAAGTAAAAAGACACGATAGATCGATATGGTTTCCATAGCGGTGATTGATCAATCAATACTTGTCTTCGCTCTGACTTTTCAACTCCATATAGCCACATAGCCGCCCGTTGTAGTCCAACATCATCCACTGCAAGTATATCTTTACGCCCAAGAGTTAACATGAGAAACATTTCTGCCGTCCATTTTCCGATTCCTTTTACATGTGTAAGTTGCCGGATAACTTCTTCATCTGAGTAATTAGAGATATTTTCTAAATCAAGTGTTCCTGTTGCCACTTTTTCGGCTAAATCCTTTATATAATCTACTTTACGATTGGTTAAACCAACGTCTCTTAATTCATCTTTTGTTTTTGCAAGTAGCCCTTCAACGGTTAACTGACCTTCGAGACTATCCGTTAAACGTTGATGAATCGCCTTAGAAGCAGGTACAGAAATTTGTTGACCGATGATTGAGCGAACGATTGAAGCTAAATAATTTGTGCGTAATGATATGTTTAAATCTCCAATGATAGTAATTAGTTTTTTCATTGATGGATCCCGTTCACAAAGTTCTTTCACAGAAGGATCATCTTGATAAATGGTTAACGTATCCAATGACATTCAACTCCAATTCTATTTACTTTCTAGTGTAGTGAATTGCGAATGAATCACAAGATACTTCTAGGCTAACACACATTACCTGTAAAAAGTGAACAAAACGTAGGCTCTTGAATAAATTAATATGGAATGCATTATAGGATAAGGGAGACTTGAGAATGTATAATTATCAGCGAACATATCATCATCCATATGAACAACACTGGAAACAGCAACATCCACATCAATATATGGGCCATTCACATAGTTATCGTCAAATTACGATTGAAGATGCGATAAACATTGCTAGGCAGCAAGTTCAAGGAGAGGTTGTAAAAGTTGAGTTGGATTCAAAAGGTGGAATGCCAATTTATGAAGTAGATATCGTAAATCCTCAAGGTATGAAATACGAGGTTAAGATAAATATTCAATCAGGTGAGGTTATTGAAGTAGAATTGGATTAAGGGTGGCATTAAATTTTATATGTAACCATAACAACGAATGTAAACAGGGATATAGATTGTATCTACATCCCTGTTTATTATGGATTATTCGATTAGTGTGCTGGGAAAAACGCCATTTGCAAGACGAAAATGACTCCAAATACGTATAAAATCCAGTGAACATCTTTTCCTTTTCCATTTACTAATTTCATCAATGGATACGTAATAAATCCAATGGCAATACCGGTTGCAATACTAGATGTTAATGGCATTGTTAAAATAATTGCAAAGGCTGGAAAAGCATCATCAAAGGTTTTCCAATCAATCCGTGCAAGACCTTCCATCATAAAACAACCAACAATAATGAGCACAGGTGCAGTTATTGCTGATACACTAGAAATCGCTTGAATAAGTGGTGAGAAGAAAATTGCAAGTAAGAAAAATCCAGCCACAAATACTGACGTTAATCCTGTTCTTCCACCTGCAGCAACGCCTGATGTAGATTCTACATAAGCCGTTGAAGGGCTTGTTCCAAACATTGAACCGACTGTAGTAGCTGTTGCATCAGATAATAGAGCTTGTTTTGCTCGTGGAAATTTCCCATCTTTCATAAATCCAGCTTGTTCCGCCACACCAATCATTGTTCCAGTTGTGTCAAAAATTGTTACGAGTAAAAAGGCAAACACAACGGTATATAAGCCATTTGAAAATACTCCACCGATATCTAGGTCAAAGAAGACTGGTGTTGGTGGGGCTGACATGAATCCCTCAAATTGCAAGTGTCCCATGATGTAACCAATAATACCTGTTATGAGCATTCCAATAAAAAGTGCTCCTTTTACGTTTCGTACCATCAAAATAAGTGTAATAAATAGTCCCGCTAGTGCTAACAATGTTGCTGGGTCATGAAGATCTCCAAATGCTACCATCGTTTCTTCATTAGGAACTACAATGCCAGCTGATTTGAGCCCTAAAAAAGCAATAAATAAGCCAATTCCTGAGGTAATCCCAAACTTTAAAGAAGGTGGAATTGCTTTAATTAATGTCTCTCTTAATTGGGTTAAACTTAGTAAAATGAAAATAATTCCTGCTAAGAAAACGGTTCCTAATACGACTTGATATGTAACTCCTTGTGTCGCAACAACACTTGCAAAATAAGCATTCAAACCCATTCCAGGTGCAATAGCTATTGGATAATTAGCGAAAATTCCCATACATAATGTACCTACGACAGCTGCAATGATTGTTGCCATAAATACTTGATCAAATGGTATTCCAGCACCATGTAAAATAGCTGGGTTTACGACGACAATGTAGACCATCGTTAAAAAAGTAGTACTTCCTGCTAAAAATTCAGTTTTTATATTTGTTTGATTTTCTTGTAATTTAAAGATGTTTTTCATGTGGACACCATACCTTTATCGATCTATATACTGTAATATGTGCGAATTCACACGTAAAATACCCATGAAAAAGATTCTCCACACACTCCTCTAGAACGTGTGAAGAATCTTTTTTGTGGTAGTTATTAACCTTCTAATAAAAGATCAAATGGATCTTCTAGTAATTCTTTAATACGTACTAAGAATTGAACTGCATCTTTACCATCTACGATACGGTGGTCATAAGATAATGCAATATACATCATCGGACGTACTTCAATCGAATCATCAGGCATTACCATTGCACGCTTTTGGATGTTATGCATTCCTAAAATACCAACTTGAGGTGCGTTTAAAATTGGTGTAGAAAGCATTGATCCGAAAATACCACCATTTGTAATGGTAAATGTTCCACCTTGAAGTTCGTCTAGTCCTAATTTGTTATCACGTGCTTTTTTCGCAAGATTACCGATTTCACTTTCAATACCAGCAAAATCTAGTTTGTCTGCATCACGTACAACTGGAACTACAAGACCTTCTTCTGTAGAAACAGCCATTCCAATGTCATAGTAGTCTTTTAATACTAATTCGTTGCCATCAATTTCAGCGTTGATTAATGGGAACTCTTTAAGTGCTGCAACTACTGCTTTTGTAAAGAATGACATGAATCCAAGTTTTACACCGTTTTTCTCTAAGAATTGATCTTTACGCTCAGCTCTTAAGTTCATAACTGAGGTCATATCAACTTCGTTAAATGTTGTTAACATTGCAGCTGTTTGTTGAGCTTCCACTAAACGCTTCGCAATTGTTTGACGACGACGTGACATTTTTTCGCGTTTTTCAGGTTTAGCAGGATTCACTTGCTCTACTGGTGCAGATTCCTTCTTAGCAGGCGCTGCAGGTTGTTTGCTAGCTTGAGCAGCTGCCTCTACATCTTCTGGACGAATACGACCAAGTGGATCGTGTGCTTGTACTTGTGATAAATCAATGTTTAGTTCACGTGCGCGTTTACGTGCTGCTGGTGAAGCAATTACGTCTTTTCCACCTTCACTTGCTGCAGCTGGAGCTTCTTCAGCAACTGGTTCTTCAGCAGGTGCTTTTGTTTCTTCAGCTTTTTCTTCTGTTGCTTCAGTTTTTTCAGTTGGAGCAGGAGCTTCACCACTGTCACTTACATGTGCAATAACGTCTCCTACTTCAACGTCCTCATCTACTCCACGGACGATTTCTGTAATAACACCTGCAACTTCTGAGTTTACTTCCACGTTCACTTTATCTGTCTCTAATTCTACAACGGGATCTCCTTTAGCAATGGTATCGCCAACATTGACGAGCCATTCGGAAATCGTACCTTCTGTAATTGATTCGGCTAATTCTGGTATTTTTACTTCACTCATTTGGAACGTCCTCCCTTAGATGGATTAATCGCTTCTTGAATAATTTGATCTTGCATTGTACGGTGTACGTTCGGTTCCCCAACAGATGGTGATGAACGTTTTGGCAGTCCAATATAACGTAATGTTTGCCCGTCTTTTAGCAGTTCACGTACGTATTCTGAAATAAAGGACCATGCTCCCATATTTTTTGGTTCTTCTTGTACCCATACAATTTCTTCAAGATTCGGTAATTCTTTTAATTCTTTCACCAATTGTTTCTCTGGGAAAGGATATAATTGCTCTAGACGTAAGCAACGTAACCAGTCATATTTTTCCTCTGACTCCTCGAGTGCTTCTTCTATTTCAATCATCACTTTACCGCTACCTATTAACAGGCGTTTTGCATTTTTCTTACTTACTTTCAACCCAGGCTGTTGACGAATGGGTTCGAATTTCCCTTCTGTAAACTCCTCAGCCGTTGAAGCTAAGCGCTCACTTCTAAGTAAACTACTCTTATGTGTCATTAAAATAAGTGGACGAGCTTCATCTTTTCCGCCTAGTGCAGCTTGTCTACGTAAAATATGGAACAACTGAGCTGATGAAGTAACATTTGCTACAATCCAGTTATTCTCAGCAGCCATTTGTAAAAATCTCTCTAAACGTGCACTTGAGTGTTCAGGACCTTGGCCTTCATATCCATGTGGTAAGAGAATGGCTAGATTAGATTTCTCTCCCCATTTTGCACGAGCAGCTGAAATAAACTGGTCAAAGAAAACTTGACCTGCGTTAGCAAAGTCACCAAATTGCGCTTCCCATAATACAAGAGTTTCAGGTGAATATACACTGTATCCATATTCAAACCCGAGCACTCCCATTTCTGAAAGTGGACTATTGCGAATGTCGAAGGAAGCTTTTCCGTCTTGTAATCCATGCATAGGCGAATATTTTTCCCCTGTTTCTACATCATGTAATACGAGGTGTCTATGGGCGAATGTACCACGCTCAGAATCCTGTCCTGTTAAACGAATTGGGGTACCGTCAGCAACGATTGATGCAAATGCCAATGCTTCACCTGTTCCCCAATCTGCTTTTTTGCCATCTTCCAATACTCCTTGACGACGTTTGAAAATCCGGTTAAGACGTTTAAACGGCGTAAAGTCATCTGGGCGAAGTAGTAAATCATTGTTTAATTGAACAAGTTTATCTAGAGATACAGCCGTTTCAAAATGGTCTAGATCGCCTTCTAGTTCCTCAGGCATTTCTGTATACTCAACAGACTCGGCTGAATGCTCTTGTAAGCTATCATATTTTTCTTGTAATTCATTTTCAATTCTTGTTTCAATCATTTTGAGTTCGCCTTCAACAATTGTTCCGTCTTCTTGCAAACGATTCGCAAACACGTTTGCAACTGTTGCATGTTGATCAATTTCACTATATAAAAGAGGTTGTGTCGCTCTTGGTTCATCCATTTCGTTATGTCCATAACGACGATAACCGACTAAATCAATTAAAATATCTTTTTTGAATAAATCCCGATATTCATAAGCAATATTAATGGCTTGAATACATGCAATTGGATCATCCGCATTCACGTGAATAACTGGAATCTCATACCCTTTTGCTAAATCACTTGCATAGCGAGTCGAGCGTCCTTCTTCACGGTTTGTAGTATAACCAACTAAGTTATTCGCTATAATGTGAAGTGTTCCTCCAACTTTGTATCCATCAAGATTGCTCAAGTTTAATGTTTCTGGAACAACCCCCTCACCAATAAATGCTGCATCTCCATGAATAAGTACACTAAACGCCTTACTTAAATCTTGTTTAGGATACCCTTTTTCTTCACGGTTATCTTGAGCAGCACGTGTAAATCCTGCAACAACAGGGTTTACAAATTCTAAATGTGATGGGTTATGTGCTAAAGTGATTCGTGTAGATGTCGCATTTTCACCTTTAAATTCACGTGTCGCACCAAAGTGGTACTTCACGTCTCCAGACCATCCATAATTAATACCTGTAGATCCTTCTGAAGGAACAAGTTCTTTATTCGGTGAATGGTTGAATTCAGAGAAAATCAAATCCATTGGTTTTTGTAAAACATGTGCAAGAACACTTAAACGACCGCGGTGTGCCATGCCCATCATAATATCATCAACTTGATCATTTGTTGCATATTTCACAATCTGATCAAGCATTGGTACCATCATTTCTAAGCCTTCAATGGAAAATCGCTTTTGACCAACGAAGGTTTTTTGTAAAAAGCCTTCAAATCCTTCTACTTGGGCTAGACGGTCTAACAGTTGTCTTTTTTCCTCTTTTGAAAGGTTTGCTTGCAACTCCCCAGATTCAATATGTTCTGTTAACCATGAACGTTCTTCATCATTGTTTACATGGTCATATTCATATGAAATTTTTCCAGTATAAACTTCTTTTAAGTACTTAACAACATCATTTCCACTATCAACACCTGCTGGGGCTTTATCCCAGAGCCATGATGCTGGCATTTCTTTTAAATCGTCTTCTGTTAAGTCATATGTGCTTAATGCAACCAGTGGAGAGGATTCTTTTTCGCTCCCTACTGCATGAATGTCTGCCTCTAAATGACCATAACGACGGATGGCTTCAACAAGTTTCATTGCTGAAGTTAATTTTTTCACATCAAACGATGTTGAGTCACTATGAACAGTTTGCGTTTCATCTTTACTAAACAACCAACTTGGAGCTCCGTGTTGATCAAACATTTCCTTCACAGATGGATCCATACTTTCAGGATTTTCTTTATAAAGGTCGTATTGTTCCTCAACATATCCCATGTTCGGACCATGGAACTGCTCCCAGAATCTTTTGGTAGATTCTTCTTTCTGTGTCACGTCTTATACCCCCATTAGAAGTTAACTTTCTCGTGATTAACGGTTTAATTAAAACCCATATACCATTATAGAACTGACAGATAGCTTCATCAACTAATATACCCTATTTTTAGCTATGAAACAACAAGAGAAGCTTGTTTTC
>DATGUV010000119.1:0-7097 GCA_035301025.1 Bacillota bacterium
GGCTTGAATCAAATCCAAAAAATCGCGAATACTATGAAGCTATTGGAACAAAAGGTGGATCTACTGCCTTCATCATTAACCAAGCAATGTTTATTGAAATGCTTGACGGTACCCAATATGAATTCGTCATTTTAACAGATGGTTTATCCATTTTCCAAATGTTGTTAATGAGTAACAACTTAAACGCCTTCATCGTTGAGTTCGCCAACGATGAAACCTTTCGAAAAGATGCGATTGATGCTTTCAATGAATAATAGATTCTAATAACAAAACATGTGTGGGTACCATCCTTAAGCGGAAGATGGTACCCACTCTTTCTGTTTCTAACAGATAATTAAAAGTGATAAAATTCTTCTTGAAGACAGATTTTATGTACCACGCATATTAATGTGTTCATCGTGACCGTGAGACTACTTTTTATGCATTCGCGGGAACATTAAACTATTCAGCTAGAATGTACCCTCTTCTTTTTCGTTTAATATCTCACTTCTTCTCGTGTATGTGTTTCTGCGAAAAAATTTGGGTCAGGGTCAAAGTAGCGTTCATCATAATGGAAGGTGAACTCATCGTCCACTACATACCCGGCACCCCAAGTAGGATCCATTTCGATCCATTCCCCGTCTACCAGCACTTCTACCCACGCATGTAATTCACCAGCTTGACCAACAACATAATGAGCTTCCATTCCTAGGGAGCGTAATAATGCGATGGCTAAATACGCATAATCCTGACAAACTCCTTTTCCTGAATCAAGTGCTTCTAGGGCACTGTCATACAGTCTGGTAAAACTATTTTCAGTTTGGTATTTTTCCACATCATATGCCACGTGTTGAGCGACAAAGGCGTATACAGCATGTGCTTGTTCGCGCTCACCGGTAATTCCTTCGGTGATTTGTTCAGCTCGTTCTTGAATAGACACGTGGTCAGATTCAATTCCTTGAGATGGCAGCAAGTCTCTTTGATCCTCAACATCTTCTACAGAAAATTGAGCGTCTGCGATGGTTTGAAAATATTGAATATCTTCATCTGGTCGCGTAATATCTGGGATCATTATTTGCAAATCATATTCTCCTGGTCCGAATCTGAAATATGCATTTCCGGTAAATGTTCCATCCACGACAGGGAAGATGTAACTTGCTTCTTCATTTTCTGCTTGTGAGAACACTTTTGCAATAACGTGTGTAATTTCATCTGCTTTATCAATAGACGTATCAATTGTTCCTGTTACTTCAAAGGCTTCTTCATTTCTATATTCTTTACTTGTATAAGAAGGGGAATCAAGCGCAATTCCATATGTTCCCGCTTCTATATATGTTTCCATGTATGCAAAAGATGCCTCTGTTTGATTGTCTGCATAAAAGACAGCAGATTCATAATAAAATTCATCTTCTGGATTGTATAACTGAACGGAAACCCTGTGATCTCCAACCCCATAATATAAAGGAACATCCCCTGCAAAGGTACCGTCTATCACTGGGAAGGAAATTTGTTTCACTTCATAATCCTTTTCAACGCCAATTAATACGGAATTACCTTCATAATCTTCCCCGATCGTTCCTTCTATATAAATGCTTTCATCCGCTTCATTGATTCCACTTACAGGATCTTCCACCTGGAAATCATGTTGCAAGCCAAACTTTGTATATGTAATATCCTGTTTAATTTCAGTATCTGTATTTTCAACAATGAAAGAGGCTACATCATAATACGTATCTTCTTCCCCAGCTTTATTACTTGCGGCGCGCATACTAATATCATATTCGCCTTTGCCTTGATGCACCGTTAATTCTTTCTTAAATGTCCCATCCTCAATTGGAATATAATAGTCGAAAGATTCTCCTGCATTTCCTGAAATGACGACCCAAATGAAATTTTGTTCTAACTGGTTTTCTGAAGATATTTCACCTTCCACTGTAAATGATGATGTTATTTCGTTGTTTTTATATGTAGGAGATGTTAATTGAAAACCAATTTCCTCACCATAAGAAGTTTGTTCGATCTTCTTTTTAATAACGCCAATTGGTTGAGCATCTTCTGTATGATCATCAGTTGTTGAATTGGAACAACTTAATAACAAACTCACGCATAGGATTCCTATCCATATTCCGATTTTCCTCAAAGTTATCACCCTTTATCAATGCATATTCGATTCATTATGAGAACCCTTTCATTTATCATACTATGAAATGGTTTAAACCACTAGAAATACAATAAAATCATTCCATAAAATCCACCAATTTTTATATTTCATTGACAACTTAATTGAGAAAGGTTATCATTCTTATTGAAATTGAAAATCATTCTCATTTAAAAAAGGAGGAAGTTAAGTGAAAAGATTATTGCTTTTATCTGGATTATTCATGATCTCTTTACTTGTAGCATGTTCCAGTAGTTCAACAGATAAAGATAATGCTTCGGCCAAGGAGGAAGGGGAAACAGTTTCAGATGAAGGTGTGTACAGTTTGGAAAATGACGGTGTTGATGAGAAAAAGTTTCAAGAAGACTTGGAACAATTCCCTGAAAACATTCCTGAGCGTGTAATTACTACTTCTGTCCCAATTACGGAAATGCTACAGTTACTAGATATTACGCCTGTTGGTGTTCCGACTTCTACAAATCCAATTCCGGAAGAATTTAGTGAAATTGACCAAATTGGCTCTCCAATGGAACCTGATTTAGAAGTGGTAACACATTTAGAGCCTGATCTCATTATTGGCGCAACATCTTTAAAAGATACATTAGAAGATCGTTTAAGTGGCATTGAGTTAGACCGGGCTTACTTAAAAACAGATTCCTTTGAAGATCTTAAGCGGTCCTTTAAAGCATTAGGAACATATTTTGACAAAACCGAAGAAATGAACGAAGTATTGGAAGAAATTCTATCATTAGAAAATGACCTTATACAACAAGCGGAAGGAAAAGATTTACCTAGTGTTCTGTTAATGATTGGAACTGCAGATTCGTTCATGGTCATGAGTGAAGATTCTTATGTAGGCAGCCTCGTTGAAAAACTAGGGGCTGAAAACATCGCTTCAACTGCACTGCAAGCAACGGAAACGTATTCGCCAATGAATATAGAAGATGTGGTCGTAGCTGATCCGGATATTATTTTCGTTCTAGCATCTGGTGATCATGGCGCTTCAGAAAATATGTTTGAAGAAGAGGTGCAGAAAAACGATATTTGGAAAAGCCTCTCAGCTTATGAAAATGACACCATCCATATACTAGATTATGATATTTTCGGTGTTACATCGATCCAAAATGTGTCTCGAGCAATGACGGAGTTGGCAGATTACTTCTTTGAATAAACATCCGAATGAATTTCATAATGACCAAAATCAGCTATGTCACTACAACATGTAGTTTCGAAAGCTCAAACGGAACTACATGTTGTAGTGAAATGGCATAAAAGACGTATTATGAAATTCACTAATCCATTAAATATTCAAAAGTTTCCAAGTATAAACATGGATGTTTCTAGGAAAGTGTTGTGTGAAAGTAGGGAGTTGGATGAAGAAGTTCCAGTTAGGTAAAGGATCAATTGTTTGCATCACATTTGTAATAACAATTATAGTGGGCATTATTGCTATTGGACTAGGTAGTGTAAGTATTACAGTTCCTGAAATCTTACATACTATTTTTCAAACATCTTCTACCTCTGTTCATGAAACAATTATTATCGATATTCGTTTACCAAGGGTACTACTCGCTATGATTGTTGGAGCCAATATTGCAATTTCAGGGGCGTTACTTCAAGCAGTTGTCGGAAATCCTTTAGCAGATCCAGGTCTTACGGGAGTAACGAGTGGTGCCGCTGTTTGTGTGTTACTCATTTATCTTGTCATGCCAGAATATACTCAATTTATTCCAATAGCTGCTTTTGCAGGGGGACTTATTGCAGCTACTATTGTGTATTCGTTAGCTTGGAAAAAGAATGGACTTTCTCCCATTACGATTATTTTAGCAGGAGTGGCAGTCAATGCCATTGCTGGAGGAGCAACTGGTTATTTATCCATCTTATACAGTGATCGATTACCATCTGCTCTTCAATGGTTAAATGGTAGTTTAGCAGCCAAGGGGACGAATGCCTTAATGATGATTCTCCCGTATACCATCATTGGTTGGATATTATCCATCTTCGCCATTCGAAAAGCGAATATTATTCGAATGGGAGACCAAGTCGCTACAAATTTAGGGGAAAATGTAAACCGCATCCGCATAGTGTTGTCTATTTTAGCCGTATTTTTAACCGCCGCTTCTGTTGCAGCAATTGGAATGATTGGTTTTATCGGACTCATTGTTCCCCATATTGCTCGTTTGCTTGTTGGTTCAAATTACAAATACTTATTACCGATGAGTATGGCGCTTGGTGCCCTTATATTACTTGTAGCAGATACAGGTGGACGAACTTTATTTGCACCGTTAGAAATTCCAGCAGGTATTTTAATGGCCATGATCGGCGGACCTTACTTTTTATATTTAATGAGAAGGAGGGCTCTGTAAATGTTAATAGCTGAATCTGTTTCTGTTCGATATGACAAACAGACCATCGTGAAAGACTTTTCTTTTACAGCAGCTTCAGGGGAAATTGTGTCCATTATCGGGCCAAACGGTTCTGGAAAATCTACCTTACTAAAAGCTGTGGCAAAAAACATACCTTATTTCCAGGGAAATGTTTTTTTAGAAGGTAAAGATATTCGGTCTTTACGTCCAAAGCAAGTAGCTCAAAAAATGTGTATGGTGAGTCAAAAAAATAGTGCACCAATGGATATGACTGTGATTGATCTAGTCACTTATGGAAGACATCCCCATAAAAAATGGTATGAAACGATTCATGATCATGACCGGAAAATCATTGATTGGGCACTGGAACGAACCTATTTAACAGCGTATAAACACCGAACAGTTGCCTCCCTATCTGGTGGAGAATCACAAAGGGCTTGGATTGCGATGGCACTTGCCCAACAGCCGAAAGTTCTTTTATTAGATGAGCCTACAACCTATTTAGACATTTCTCATCAACATGAAGTCCTTGAACTCGTTCGGGAATTGAATCAAGACATGGGGATGACAGTTCTCATGGTCTTACATGATTTAAATCAAGCAGCTCGGTATAGTGACCAAATAATTGTAGTGCAAGAAGGGCGTCGGGTCATGTGTGGAAGCCCAGGGTGTGTGATGACGACAGATATGATCCGTGATGTGTATCACATGCATGCGGAAGTAGAATATGTGCACACTGAAACAAGTCCACGGGTGCATTTATTATGTACCGCCCGTGATAATAATGGCACCTGCATCCGAAAAACGATGCACCAAAGAATGGATGATTAAGTGTTTTTATGAGAAATGTATGCACCATGGTCAAAGGAGTGTCTTTCCTCGACGTATAAGATATTACACATTCATTGGAGGTTATTGATATGAAAAAAACGATTGATATAGAGAAGAACAAAGAAAAATATTTAACGTTCGTTCAGCAAAAACAAACATTAGTCTTGAGTATGCTAGATGACCAAGGACAACCTTTTACAAGTTGTGCGCCTTTTGTACAAACAGATGACAAATTATACATTTACATTAGTGAAGTTGCAGAACACTATCATTTCTTAGAGAAGAATGAAAGGATTGACGTGCTTCTCATTGCTGACGAGGCTGATTCTAACAATGCTTTTGCAACAGAACGTGCTCGTTGGAACTGTACAGTTAAGAATATCGGTAATGACGGACATGAAGACATTTTTCACTCGTTTCATGAAAAACACGGGAAGGCAATGGTAGACATGTTACGTAATTTAGATTTTTCCTTATTTGAGCTAACGCCAGAAAATGGTCGATATGTGATTGGTTTTGGATTAGCATTTGATGTCGATATTAACGGGGATACTTTTGTTCATGTTGTTGTAGATAAAGACAATAAATAAGGAGTGAGAAATATGAGTATTGAAATTGTGTTACCTATGTGGTCGGCTTTACGGGACCGGTTTCAAGATAAAATCAAAACAATTCCTGAAGAAGAACTTCATAAATCTTTAGGAGATACTTCAATTGGTGATTTACTATACCATACTGCAGAAGTAGAGTATATGTTTGCTGCATGGTTTTTTGATTGGCCAAAAGAAACAGATATTATTCGTCCTGAAACAATGCAGGGGCATGTACAACTTTTACATGCATCTAATGAGCATTTTATACAAGGGATGAAAAATCTTTCCGAGGAGAATTGGCAGCTCGTACGTTCATCTGCTTTAGGAGATTCTACTCCTGTAGAAGCAGTGGGAAGACTCATGAATCACGCAGGAATTCATTCTGGGCAAATCTCTTATATTCAAACGTATGGAAGCGTTGAGGAATAGACGGATTCCCGCTCTGAATGATTGATTATTTAGTTAACCGATTACATGTTTGAAAATTATTATCTGTTTGAGTATTGACAATAGGATTAAATCGATGCTATGCTAAACAGAACTTATAAACAGAAAGGAAGGTGCGGAAGATGAACGTATTTACAAACAATCAACAAACAACTCAATTGCATATGATTTCCGTGCCATACCATTCGTTTATCTAAACATGCATAAATAGGGGGAATGGCATGATTTGCCGTTCTTTTTATAAGCACACGCTTATGTAGAGGCGTGTGCTTTTTTGTGTGTTTTTTACGAAATGGTTTATGGTGTATATGCAAATGAACGTAAAAGCATGATGTAAAAAAGGTTTTTCTAAACAAGGTACATTTCATTGTTGCTTACACAATAGCATCATGAAAAGGAACAAACGAGATGAAAAGGAGGAGAAACAGATGGATTTTATGAAGGAACTTAGAAATAAAAACGTACGACAAAATATTCACTGGGAGTCTTCGGATCAATTTTTAAGAAAACGGTGGATTAAAAGAAGGATAAGTTTACCGTCTAACTAGAATAGGTTTTTTGAAGTCTCCTATAAAAAGGAGCAGAACAATGCAATTTACTAATAAAGAGATTATTCATCAACATATGAATGACTTACGACACAAAGCACGGGAACATGCACGTGCAATGAAAATAAAGACTAGAAAAAAAATCCGTAAGAAACTTTTAATGACACAGCTCATT
>DATGUV010000120.1:0-11279 GCA_035301025.1 Bacillota bacterium
ACAGAAAGCCATTTTAAAGTCCTAATCATTATTTAGCCTCACTTTATAAATATCCAAAAAGATATGCGTTATTTTATAAAGACATAGTATTCATTTGTTATTTATATCATATATAGTTTGAAATTCCTTTGTAAAAAAGGAATATATATAAGTACGCATATACAAAAAATAACAATGAAAGATCTTAAAAAGTAATCAGACAACCTTAATAATAGTATTGATTTGGTATAAAAAGCAATTGATAGTAACTATAGAAGAGAAAAAATATGTTAATTGTTACATATTGATGAATTTCAGCTTAAATATAAGAATATAGAGAGTTGAAATCATGGTATGGGCGTACGTTTCGATTTTAAGTAAAAGGGGATTTTCTTGCAAAAACGTATATTATTTGATAAAAATAATGTAAGAGATAATTATTCTAATCTAGTATTAAAAAGTGATTCCTTGCATGTATTTTCAGGTAGGTTATCTTCCATAACAGATTATAAAAGGTGGTTCTTGGCATTCACAAAAATGTCATAATTTCATACTAAAAGGATAAAAGGCAAATAGAAATCAATGTTGGATAGAATGAAAGGGAATTTCATGCTATAATTATTTATGTACCTGAAAAAATGAGTTTCGTAATGTAAAAGACATAGTATAACAAAGTGGTTTCGAATGAATATTATGTATAATAAGACGCTATTTAGAAACACTATCAAGATACTTGGTTCATACAGAATTAATTGTACGAAAAGTTAGTTGGATGTAGAGCGTGTTCCAGTGTTTATGCAAACAATTGAAACAACTACAGTAACTGACTTTATTCTCATGTCTCAAGCAAGTATTTCAGGAATGTTGTTTCGTAATAACACGCATAATTCTTGTCATTGACTGAACAAATCATGTACAAACAACGTTTTCCAACGCTTTTAGGATGAACATAGGATATTCCTATGGAAGAGTTATTGCTTTATTATCAGAAAACCTGAGTTAGAGTATTTAATGGATTTTATTGACGAAATAGCTTAGAATTGCTAAATGTGTAGTCTTATCTATATTTCATGGTCCATTAGATGATGAGCATACGTGTTCATTGAACAACAAAGAGTTTATTTATCAAAGGTGTCCTTAATGAATTTTTCACATATAAGGAAAGAAACAAATAGAAAGAGAGGTATACATTCATGAGAGGTTGGTTGGGTAAAACGAAAGCTCTAGCATTACTAGGCTTACTTTTATTGTTATTATCTGGATGTGGGAAAGAAAATCTAACAGCACTTATACCTAAAGGCTACGGATCGCAAAGCTCGATGGATCTAATTGTCTTAACGACAGTTGTTATGTCAACAGTCTTTTTAGTGGTTGCGTTGCTTTTAGTTATCGTTCTTATCCGCTTTAGAAAAAAGAAGGGACAAGAGGACTTTATACCGAAACAAGTAGAAGGTAGTGTCCCACTTGAAACTGTATGGACAGCTATCCCGATTATTTTAGTAATCATCATGGCGGTACCTACTGTAATGGCTGAATTTGATTTAGCTGATACCGAAAAAAGGGATGACCACCGTAGCATTACGGTGACAGGATTCCAATATTGGTGGCACTTTGATTACGAAGATGATGAAATTCAAACAAGTCAGGATTTATATATTCCTGTAGGTGAAAAAGTATATTTAGACCTTAAGTCTAAAGACGTACTTCACTCGTTTTGGATTCCAAGCTTAGCAGGTAAGTTAGACGTTAACCCAGAGAACGTAAACACATTTTACATAGAAGCATATGAAGAAGGTGTTTATTATGGGAAGTGTGCTGAGTTATGCGGAGCATCTCACGCACTAATGGACTTTAAAGTGATTGCTGTAGACCCAGATGATTATGATCAATGGGTAAGCGATATGCAATCATTTGACCCAGAAGAATTAGAACTTGATGCAGTAGCTCAAGAAGGTAAGGAACTTTTTGAAGCAAATAACTGTATGAGCTGTCATGCGATTGGTGGTTCAAACGATCCAATTGGACCAAACTTAGCAAACTTTGGTGACCGCTCACGATTTGCAGGTGTATTAGACCCTACAAAAGAAAATCTAGTTGATTGGATCATGGATCCAGATCAGATAAAACCTGATAACAAAATGAAGACTGACGCTTATCCTGAGATATCTGAAGAAGATGCAGAGAAAATGGCTGAATATTTAATGGAACTAAAACCATCAGATGTTACGCCTGACAGTGTTCCAGATCTTGCAAGTGAATAATTAATAGTATGTGTTAAAGGGAGGTATAGTTTGTGAGTACAGCAACTACTCAGAAAAGGAGCTTTGGCGCGGCTGTATGGGATTACTTAACGACTGTAGACCATAAAAAAATCGGCCATTTATACTTAGCAGGGGGAGCAATGTTCTTCCTACTTGGTGGCTTAGAAGCTCTCATAATTCGTATTCAATTAATGTTTCCAAACAGTGATTTTATCACTGCTGGATTATTTAACGAAATGTTAACAATGCATGGTACAACAATGATTTTCCTTGCGGCGATGCCTATAGTACTAGGATTAATGAACGCTGCTATGCCACTACAAATAGGAGCAAGAGACGTAGCGTTTCCTTTTTTAAACGCACTTGGTTTTTGGCTATTCTTATTTGGAGGACTACTCTTAAACTTAAGTTGGTTCTTAGGTGGCGCTCCTGACGCGGGGTGGACGTCTTATGCATCCTTAGCATTGTATTCTCCGGGACACGGAGTTGATTTCTATGTTGCGGGACTGCAAATTGCTGGGGCAGGTACGTTAATGGGTGGTATTAACTTTTTCGCTACAATTGTTACAATGCGCGCACCAGGAATGACGTATATGCGTATGCCTCTATTTACATGGGCAACATTTATTACGAGTGTGCTAATTTTATTCGCATTCCCGGCATTAACGATTAACTTATTTTTATTAATGTTTGACCGTATGTTTGATGCTGCGTTCTTTAACGTAGATCTAGGTGGTAACACGATTATCTGGCAGCACTTATTCTGGATATTCGGACACCCTGAAGTTTACATTTTAATTTTACCGTTATTCGGATTGTTTAGTGATATTTTCGCTACGTTTTCGAAAAAACGTCTTTTTGGATACACAGCAATGGTATTTGCTACCATGTTAATTGCCTTTTTAGGATTTATGGTATGGGCTCACCACATGTTTACTGTAGGTTTGGGACCAGTTGCTAACTCTATCTTTGCAGTAGCGACGATGGCAATTGCCGTACCAACAGGTATTAAAATCTTTAACTGGCTTGCCACAATGTGGGGCGGTAGTATAACAATCAACACCGCTATGCTTTGGTCATTAGGATTTATTCCTTCCTTTACAATTGGTGGTATGACTGGAGTTATGCTTGGTTCATCCGTAGCTGACTATCAGTACCATGATACGTATTTCGTTGTTGGTCACTTCCACTATGTAATTGTTGGAGGAACAGTATTTGGTATTTTTGCAGCACTTCATTACTGGTGGCCGAAAATGTTTGGACGTATCCTAAGAGAAGGACTTGGAAAAATTACGTTTGTGTTGTTCTTCATTGGATTCCACTTAACGTTCTTTGTTCAGCACTTCCTAGGATTAATGGGAATGCCACGTCGTATTAATACATTCTTACCAGGGCAATCATTAGACACAGGTAACCTGATATCTACGATTGGTGCCTTCTTTATGACTGCAGGAGTATTAGTGTTTGTATACAACATTATTGTTTCTGCAAGGGATGAGCAAGCACCTGCTGACCCTTGGGATGGTCGTACACTAGAGTGGGCAATATCTTCACCACCTCCATACTACAACTTCGAGCAGCTTCCACTTGTTCGAGGACTTGATCCACTATGGATTGAGAAACGTGAAGGAAATGGTAAGATGCTACCAGGTGAACCACTAGATGATGTTCATATGCCAAACGGATCTATTTTACCGTTTCTCATGTCATTTGGTTTCTTTGTCGCTGGCTTAGGATTCATTTACCAAACTGACAACAAGCTATGGTTCTTAGCACTTTACGGTGGAATGGCGTTTGCTTTAGGTTGTATGGTTGTTCGTTCATTAAAAGACGACCATGGATATTACATCAAAAAAGAAGAATTACAAAAAGCGTTAGATAGGGAGGCTAAATAATATGAGTTATGACGAATCATTATTTCCGGAGAAAATGCCACACAATCCGGAAAGGGCCACCCTTGAAGGTAAAAATAAATTTATGGGACTATGGTTTTTCCTTGGTGGAGAAACCGTCCTATTTGCAAGTTTATTTGGTACGTATCTAGCTCTTAAAGACTCGGTTCACACGGGACCAAGTTCAGATGAGTTATTCGGATTACCACTCGTATTTTTAATGACAGTTATGTTATTAACAAGTTCTCTAACAAGTGTGTATGCAATGTATCATATGAGAAATAACGATTTTAAGAAAATGCAGTTATGGTTAGGAATTACTGGACTTCTTGGAATTGGATTCCTCGTATGTGAGGTATATGAATTCGCACACTATATTACTGATTATGGGTTTACTTTCCGCTCATCATCTTTTGGATCAGCATTCTATACATTAGTTGGATTCCATGGTGGGCACGTAACCTTTGGTATTATATGGTTAATCACGCTTATGTTACGTAACGCAAAACGTGGTCTTAACTTATATAATGCTCCTAAGTTTAATACGTTTAGCTTGTACTGGCACTTTATTGATGTCATCTGGGTGTTTGTATTTACAGTAGTATACCTAATGGGAAAGGTGGGGTAATGTATGACAGATAACGTTGAATCAAGCCATGTTGACGCGTTTGAAAAAGAACGTAGTAAAGACGAGATGAAACGCCAAGTCATTTCATTTGCTCTCATGATCGTATTTACGTTAGCATCTTTTGGATTAGTTGCTTCTGGAAAGTTTAGTTCAATGTTTGTTATTCCAGTAATCTTAATTATGGCTCTCGTTCAAGTTGCTTTTCAGTTTTACTATTTCATGCATATGAAAGATAAAGATCATGAAATGCCTTCTACATTAATTTATGGTGGTGTTTGGTGCGCAGCACTTACATTTACTGGACTTGCAGTTATTACGTGGTGGTAAATGGTAATAAAAAGGAGTAGCTATGTAGCTACTCCTTTTTATTTGCTAAAATTGTCACATCTTTATTGGATATAAAGGATAAAAGTACGTTATAATAGATAGAAGATTTATAAACGCTAGCTAATGGAGTGATCAATGATGTGGCTAGATATTCAAATATTTGGTTTGAGGGCTTTATGGAGTCCATATTTTATTACTTTTGTAATTGCACTTGGGGTTTTGTATTTTTTAATCGTTGGACCTTGGCGTCATAAGTTTACAAACGATGATATACCTCCGGCAAAACAACAGGCACTTTTTTATTTTTCACTTGTTGTTTTATATATTGTAAAAGGTTCACCAGTGGATCTTTTAGCACATATTATGTTGACAGCACATATGATTCAAACGGCACTATTTTATTTTGTCTTCCCAGTATTATTTATTAAGGGAATTCCTGTTTGGATATGGCGTAAAGTATTTTCAGTACCAATTTTAAAAAATATATTAAATATTTTACGACTTCCGATTATATCATTACTTATGTTTAACGCAATGTTAGCGATTTATCACGTACCAACAATTTTTGATTATACAAAATCATCTCTTACTATCCATACAATCGCACATATAATCTTATTGTTCGCCGCATTTATTATGTGGTGGCCAATTGTTTCACCCATACCTGAGCATAATACGATGCATCCACTTATTAAAATGGGATATTTAGCAGGTAGTGCAACAATCATCACAGTTGCTTGTGCGTTGATTATATTCTCAACACAGCCAATGTATATGGCATATAGTTCAGATGGAGCTTGGATTCAGGCAATGAGTCTATGTGTACCACAAGATGTCTTAGTCGGTCTAGAATCTACATTATCCGGACCTGAGATGTTCTCGCGAATGAGTACATTGCATGACCAACAACTTGGTGGAGTGCTTATGCAAATTATGCAAACTATTGTGTATGCATTTACAATAGGAAGAATCTTTTTCGCATGGTTTAAACGTGAAAATCTTAAAGTTGATCCAATCCCTGAAGGAATGGAAAGTATTAAATAAGAATTCAAAAGTAGGCATGACGTATCATCACCGTTTTGTCTACTTTTATTTAAGACAGAGAGGAATTACGGCATGGAATTTTTTGTTCCCACGATTAGTACATTCTTTATTATTATTAGTGCTATTTTTGTAGTCATTGGGTGGGTACTCATTGTACAAAAAAAGAAACGAGCACATAAGAAGGCGATGATTCTAGCTGCGTATAGTGCCTTGCTCTTTTTTATTACATATGCATCCAAAACAATTTTCATTGGAAACACAAGCTTTGGTGGTCCAGACCATTTGAAAAAATATTATTTCATATTTTTAATCTTTCATATCATACTGGCTACTGTTAGTTTAGTTTTTGGTCTTATTACTTTACGATTAGCTAAAAAACGTAACATTACCCGTCATGAAAAAATCGGACCATTTACAAGTGTCATTTGGCTTATTACAGCAGTAACGGGTTTAATGGTCTATTTGTTTTTATATATCATTTTTCCAAGTGGAGAAGTAACAACTTTAATAAAAGCCATTTTAGGTACGTAAAATAGTGCATACAAACAAAGGAATGACGTTCACGTCATTCCTTTGTTGTTATATTTTAAATTCCCATTTAATAATCCCAGCATCTTTAGCCGATGTAAATGCAATGACAAGGAGAGGCCCTATAATAAACCCTAAGATTCCTAGTAATTTAAGACCTAAAAACATTGCAATAAGTGTCGCAAGTGGAGACAACCCCATATGTTGACCCATCATTTTTGGTTCAACAGTTCTTCGTACAGCTAATAATATTGCTGCTAAAATAGTTAATTTTATTCCCATAGCAATGTCTCCACTCACATACATGTATAAGGCCCATGGACCAAGTACAATGATGGATCCAATGATTGGAATAAGATCGATTATCCAAATAATGAGAGACATGATGATGGCTATTTCTGGAACTATGATGAGCAAGCCAATCAATGAAATTGCAAAGATGATTAAACTTAAGAAAAATTGTGCTTTAAAAAATCCAAGAAAAACATCTGTTAGACGTCTGTTCATAAAAGAGACTTTCTCAGCAGTTTCTTCAGTTAATAAGTTATATACTTTTGCTTTTAATAAAGGCATCTCCAACATGAACAGGAAGAGTGCGATTAAGTATACAAGGAAACTAATTAAAAATTGAGGTATTTTAGAAACAACTTGAGCAATATTATCGATTGTAATTGTTTCTTTGACCATCGTTGTAAGGGCTGTTAGATTCTCTTCTATACCATCAGAAACTTGTTTTACGAATTCGTTTGGTAATGTTTGAACATATTGCTGAAAATCATCAATCCACTGTGTATACACACGATTTAATTGATTGAAGTGATTAGGTAGATCCTCAGCAAAATTAACAACTTGAGCAATTGCTTTTGTGACGATAACGGTACTTGTAAATCCAATGACTAATAAAAATGCTAGAAATATGATTGTTACAGACAACTTTCGATTTATTTTCATTTTTTGTTGCAAAAGTCGTACTACGGGATTTAAAATAAGCGCTGTTAGAAGCGCTACAACGAGTGGAATAGCGATAGGTAAAATGAAATATGAAATGGTTAAAATGATAATAATTGTAATAATCGTCCAATGACGTCTAGTAAATTTAGAAAACAATATACTCTTAGCGGCTCCCTTCGTATTGAGTTTAATGAAAATATCAATAAATCTTATGATGTTTATTCTGATTCACGTAGCTTAAGCTATTGGTTAAAGGTGCGCTAGTCACAGAAAATGTGTTGTGATATTCATTCTATTATATGAAATATAGCATTTTTTCGCACATTTGAACAGATTTTCTAGGAAAGTATTTTTAAAACATTGGAATCAAGAACAAATTCCCAAGGTAGATTTTATGTTTCTCTATCTTATTGACAGGTAAAATGCCTAGAAAAGTAAAAAATCAACGAACGGCTTATCATTCGTTGATTCTTGCTGCAAATATGATTATTACATATGTATTTGCTTATCTTGTTATTTGGCGTATTTTTGCAAATCTTTTGCTGCGTTTTTAACAAGCCCTGTAGCTCGTTCAATTAGATTTTTAGAGAACTCAGCATCTTCTCCGTACTCGATTCCATGAGGATAGTAGTGCTTTCCTAATAAAGGAGGCATAATTTTTACTACGGCATCAGCGCGATCGATATCTCCTTCAATCGCATATGCTTGAATTCGAATGTAGTACGAAATGTTTTTTTCATTTGAACCAATTTTATAGTCATAAGTGATACGCTCATAATCCCAACTTTCACCACGAATAAATGCATGTAGGCCAAGCACTTTACTTAAAGGTTTAAGATCTATTTGCATATCATCTATGCCAGTGTTTTCTAGTTTCAATATATTCACCCCACGTATTTATACTCACTGTACTTATCATAGTAGAAAAACCTAAAACTTGCAATGAAAAGCAGTGAAAATGTGTATAACAGGTGAAGAAAATTCTATTCTTTGGAGGACAAACGCACATTTTCATGAACATTGCATAGGATGTATTGGAGAAGAATGGAAATGATAATTCATTTTATCTTCAGTGATTCACTCAATAATGCTTACACATGAAAAGAGGTGATTGGATGACTCATCAGGAGCTTGACCCTTCTATTAAACAATTTAAACGATTCGTCAATCAATATCCGCGTTTATGTGAAGACATTCATAGCAATAAGGTATCCATCCAATCTGTATATGAGAAATGGGTGCAAGCAGGGGAGAATGATTCCTATTGGCATTCATTTACTAATGATCACTTTAAACGAGAAGAGAATAACGCATCTTCCAAACAGACAGGAGAACTCATTCAAACAATTATGGATGCAACAAAGAATATGGATATAAGTAAAGTACAGTCATATGTAGAGCAGGTGAGTACGGCGGTGCAATCTGTTCAAGAAATTGTAGGAAATTTTAAGAAGACGAAAGAATCTGCGCAGGGGAAATTCTCTCATACACCATCAAAAAATGATTTCTTTACGTGGATGCGTGATTAGGAGGAGAATCCATTGGAATTAAATATGTATAAATATATTCGACAAAACCCAAAAATGCTCCATTTCTTACGAAGACACCCAATATGGTATCGAAAACTATCACATGATGAATCTTCTATTGATGAATTTAATCGTGAAATGCGTATATTTTATGGAACTACTGTCCATCAACGTGTTGAAAAGGTGCAGCAACAACTTCAGATGGTCGATTTAATCTTTTCGCTATCAAAAGCGATGAAAGATTAGTTTTATATGTTCATATGACACCGAACATGATAAGATAATATAGAGGTGGATAAAATGATAATGAATCTCGAATACATTGAAATTCTTGATCAAGCTGACAAAATTGCAGAAATGGTTAAAAATTCTGATGTCATGAAAGCATATAAAGACGCAAAGCGTGCGATGGATGAGAATGAGGAAACACAACGTCTTATTCGTGCATTTAATGATATAAAAGTACATTACGAAGATGTGCAACGATTTGGGCGTTATCATCCGGATTACTCTCATATTATGAAAGAAGTTCGTGCAACGAAACGTCAAATGGACATGGATGATTATGTGGCTGCATTTAAAATTGCCGAACGTGATTATCAACGTTTATTAGATGAAATTAGTGAAAGCATCGCACATAGTGTTAGCGAACATATTATGGTGCCGAAAGATGGTGCAGCCTTAACAGATACAGGTTGTGCTGGCGGCTGTGGATCTGGCGGTAGTTGTAGTTGTGCAGCTTCATAAACAAGTATGTGATAGGCAGGGATAATATATGCGAACGAAAAGACAAGGATTAATCGTTTGGTATCAACATAAAAAGAATATCAAGAAAATCATGCGCTTCGGACATGTATTGCATACATCAAAAAAATTAAAATATGCGGTTCTTTATGTGAATCAAGATGACATAGAAGAGATAGAAGAACGATTATTACGATTTCCATTTATTTCTAGAGTAGATCGTTCCGAAAAGCCTTATATTCGTGTTGATTATGATAAGAAAGAACCTGAAATTATAAAACAATACGACTATAATGTTGGCATATAGTTGTTCATATAATCATGGGATAAAAAAGAAACCTGCAGAGATATTCTGCAGGTCTTTTTGTTTTAATATATAAAACAAAAAGGTAAAGGGAGAGGAGAAGACGGAGAGAACTTATTGGGGAAAGGTAAGTCTTCTCCGTATAAAACAACGAAGTTACATACTTGCTGTTTCATTATGGTAGTATGGACAAAGTAGAGAAATCTATACATAATAGTTTTTAGAGGAATAACTTTTAGTATCATTCATAACATTTTTGTTGATCGTGCATGTTATGAACTTTCATTCTGTTGCTCTGCTGTTATTTGTGGTAGGATAAAAGCGAAATGGAAAGGAGTTTACACATATGCGTGTAGTAGCTGGAGAATATGGCGGCCGTAGAATAAAAGATGTTCCTGGGAAATCAACGCGGTCAACAACGGACAAAGTGAAGGAAGCAACATTTCACCGAATAGGACCGTTTTTTGACGGCGGTACTTGTTTGGATTTATTCGCAGGAAGTGGTGCACTGGGAATCGAAGCCATTAGTCGTGGAATGGATTATACTTATTTTATAGATACCCATCCTAAAGCAATTAAGGTCATACATAAAAATATACAAGCTCTTCATATTGAACAATATAGTACTGTGAAGAAGATGGAGGCAAAACGTGCTCTTGATCAATTCAAGAAATCAAATCAGTCTTTTGATCTTATTCTGATTGATCCCCCGTATCATTCAACCATATATGAAGATGTCTTGCACAAAATTGATACATATGGTTTATTAAAAGAAGATGGACTTATTTATTGTGAACATGATAAACAATTAGCTTTAGATTGGGAGAGTACCCCATATAAGGTTCACCATACTTCTACTTATGGCACCATTACAACAACATTATTATCATATGAATGAATTTCATAATTGCTTATTTGAGTGGAAAATCCGAACAATACAATTAAAATTAACGTTATTATTCGGTTGTGTAACGTAAATATGATAGCTTGGAATCTAGGCGGATGACTCCTGCGGGAGGAAAAGCCTCGTTGAGACCCCACAGTGCGAAGCACGAGGAGGCTCAATAGCTGCCCGCGGAAAGCAGCCGCCTA
>DATGUV010000121.1:0-12433 GCA_035301025.1 Bacillota bacterium
TAGGCGGCTGCTTTCCGCGGGCAGCTATTGAGCCTCCTCGTGCTTCGCACTGCGGGGTCTCAACGAGGCTTTTTCTCCCGCAGGAGTCATCCGCCTATATTCCAAGCAATCATATTTACGTTACACAACCGAATAATATCGTTAATTTTAATTGTATTGTTCGGATTTTCCACCCAAATAAGCAATTATGAAATTGATTCGAATGCATGCATTTTATAATGAAAAAGTATAACAATGTATGAAATAGAGCCCCCCTTCAAATACTATACGTGTGAATGCTTTTTACAATACACATCAATTGCTAAATCATCTATATTAAGTGGTATATGGTTGATGATAGCTACTTTATGGTATTGATAAAATGCATTTTGTAAATAGTAGAAGGAGGCGTATATATGTCTGTTTTAGATGATTTTGACACGTGGAAATCTTTTTTATCTGATCGAATTGACGAAGCTGAAGCAAGTGGTATGAGTGATAAAACAATTTCCATGCTCGCTCAAGAAGTTGGTGGATATTTGTCAGAACATGTTGATTCTACAAATAAAGAAGTTGAAGTGTTAAAAGACTTGTGGAATGTAGCATCTAAAAAAGAACAACAAGCTTTGGCAAATACGATGGTTAAATTAGTTCAAAACGAAGGTTAGTAGCATAAATGAGGTTAAAAAAAGAAGCTGTATCACTTTTACAGCTTCTTTTTTATGGGTTAATTTATAAATTTTATATAAATTCCTTTTATTTATTGTTGTTTCGATATATGATGAAGTGTAGAATGAATAATAATGAAGATATAACCATTGTTTACATAAAGGGGAATGGATGATGAATCGTACAGAATGGTATTTTGAATATGAGCTTCAGTACAATCGCCCTGGATTGTTAGGAGATATATCCTCATTATTAGGGATGTTATCGATTAACATTATTACAATCAATGGTATAGAAAACGCCCGAAGAGGGATGCTTCTGTTGTCAGAACATGACGAACAGATTACACGATTACAGTCGATTGTAGAAACAATTGATGATATTACATTGACAAAATTACGTAAACCGAAATTAAGAGACCGTTTAGCAGTACGACATGGTAGGTATATCCACCGAGATGTAGATGATCGAAAAATTGTTCGCTTTGTTCGAGATGAATTAGGTGTGCTTGTTGATTTTATGGCAGAAATTTGTAAAAGCAATGAACATAAGTTAATTGGATTACGTGGAATGCCTCGTGTTGGAAAAACAGAATCAATTGTAGCTGCAAGTGTTTGTGCAAATAAACGATGGGTTTTTGTCTCTAGTACATTGCTCAAACAAACAGTCCGCAGTCAATTAATCGAAGGCGAATACAGTGATGAACATATTTATATTATAGACGGTGTTGTTTCCAAAAATAGATCCAATGAACAACATTGGCAACTGATTCGAGAAATTATGCAACTACCTGCAGTGAAAGTAGTCGAACATCCAGATATATTTGTGCAAGCAACGGAATATACGATGGATGATTTTGATTATATAATAGAATTAAGAAGTGATGAAAATGAAGAAATCACATATGAAACGTTAGAAAACAATACGTTTTCAGAACAACAAGGATTTTCCATGTTTAATTTTTAGAACGGGTGAGGTGGTATAATCATGGAAATAGGTGGAAGGTTAAAAGAAGCAAGAGAAGAATTAGACATATCTTTAGATACATTACAGGAACAAACGAAAATCCAAAAACGATATTTAGTTGCAATTGAAAACGGAGACTTCCATGTACTTCCTGGCACATTTTATTCCCGTGCGTTTATAAAAGAGTACGCTATTGCGGTTGGGCTAGATCCGAATGAATTATTAGAGGAGTATAAGGACCAAGTGCCATCAACCGAAGAAGACCCGATTGAACCATATACAAGAATGCAACGAAGTCGTAAACGCGATGAACAAAAGAGCACCGCTGTATTTTCATTCATTCCGACATTCATTGTTGTACTCTTGGTCATTGGAATTTTGTTTATAGCATGGACGTTGTATCAAAAAACAATCAACTCAGATGATCCAAATGATACAGATGAGCCACGTTCTGATTCTATTATTCGAAATCCGGATGATAAAAAAGGAACAGATGATGAAGATGATGAAGAACCTACAGAAGATGAAGAGCCAAAAGACAACGACGAAGGAAATTCTGAAGACACAGAAGATGAGGAAGAAGAAGTGGACGAGGAACATACATGGGAAATTACTGAAACTGGTAGTGGAAGTAGACCAGAGTCCAGATTACTCTTCACGAGTGGTACGAAAGAAGTTGAAGTAACATTAGAAACAGAAGATGAAACATGGCTATCCGTAAAAGATGAAGAAGGATCATTATCAATTGATCAGTTATTTACAAAAGCTGATTCACCTATGGATATCGATGTTTCGGATGTGAATCAGCTGTATATTAAATTAGGGAATGCTTCCAACACAACCATTTCTATGAATGGTGAAGAAATGGAATTTCCTGTCGATCCAAAACAACACGTTGTTCAAACGCTTCGGATTGATATTGAAAAACCTGAATAAAAACGATCGGTATGATTGCCCCTTCCTCTTACCTTAAGGGAGGGGATTTCTTTTTCCGGTCATGATAATCACGTTTAAAAAAGGAGAAAATCATGAATTTACCTAATAAAATAACCGTCTCAAGAATTTGTTTAATTCCAGTGTTTGTTCTTATCCTTAGCGTCCCTTTTCCTTTTGGTGATATTACGTTAGCAAATGTAACGATGCCTATGACTCACTTTATTGGAGGACTTATTTTTATTGTTGCAGCTGGAACAGACTGGTTAGATGGATATTATGCCCGAAAATATCAATTAGTTACAACTTTCGGGAAGTTTTTAGATCCTTTAGCAGATAAATTACTTGTTGCTGCTTCCTTAATTATGTTAGTTCAATTTGATATGGCTCCAGCTTGGGCAGTAATTATCATCATTAGTCGTGAGTTTGCTGTAACAGGTTTACGACTTGTTGCTTCAGGTGAAGGAATTGTTTTAGCAGCAAGCCAAATGGGTAAATTGAAAACTGCTACACAATTAATTGCGATTGCACTATTATTACTTCACAATTTCCCGTTAGCATTTTTATCTTTTCCAGTAGATTTATGGATGCTTTATATTGCGACGTTTTTCACTGCTCTATCAGGAGTCGATTATTTTATGAAGAATTGGCACGTGATGAAAGGATCAATGTAAATGGAGCAAAAACGAACAGAATTTATCGCCGTTGGAACAGAACTATTATTAGGGCAAATTGCTAACACAAATGCTCAATGGTTTTCACATCAATTAGCTTCTTACGGATTTAATATGTTCCATCATACGGTTGTTGGAGATAACTTACAACGAGTAAAAGACGTCTTCATGCAGGCGCAAAAGCGATCTGATATTATTATTGTTAGTGGGGGGCTTGGACCAACTGAAGATGACTTAACCCGTGAGGCATTTCAAGAAATGTCTCATCTTCCACTAGATTATGACGAACATACCATGAGTAATATTCAAGCGTTTTATAAAAAACAAGGAATTATTATGCCTAGTAATAATAATCGACAAGCTCGTGTCTTTAGCGGGGCATACATATGTAACAATAAACACGGGATGGCCCCAGGTATGATTCTAACGTTTAAAAATGTAAAATGGATATTTCTCCCAGGTGTTCCAACTGAAATGAAACAAATGGCTGAAGATGATGTATTCCCATATTTGATTCAAGAAATGAGTGAATATGAGGTCATTGAGTCTCGTGTGATTAAATGTATTGGTATTGGCGAATCTACTTTAGAGGAAAGATTAAAAGATTTGATTCAGCACCAAACAAATCCAACGATTGCATTGCTTGCACAAGAAGACGGTATGATCATTCGATTAACTGTAAAATCATCTTCTAAAGAAGAGGCAGACGAGAAGATTATACATATGACCCGGAACATTTGTAATCGGATTGGTGAATATGTATATGGATTTGATGAGGATACGATCGCAAAGAGAGTCATTCAATTACTCGCTAATAATGAAAAAACCATCGCTGCAGCAGAAAGTTTAACCGGTGGAGCATTTACCAATCAATTAATTAAAGTAGAAGGGGCTTCCGTCGTTTGTCCTGGAAGTATGGTAACGTATGATACACGAATCAAACGAGATGTCCTTCATGTTCCTTCAGAGGTCATTGAAGAAGAAGGAGTAGTAAGTGAAGCTTGCGCACTAGAAATGGCGAAACAAATAAGTGCTCGTATGAATACGACACTTGGCATATCATTTACTGGTGTAGCAGGTCCTGAACGTTTAGAAGGAAACGAAGTAGGTACTACATATATTTCAATTTATTCCAATGCAGGCGACTCAATTGTCCGAAAATATGTATTTTCTGGAAATCGTACAGCAATACAGAAAAAATCTGTTATGAAAGGCTTTGAGATGTTGTATCACTATTTATCGGATGCTCTTGATAAGAGTTCGTAAAAAATGATGGAAAAAGATATCTTTAAAATATTGTTGGATTAAGTAGGATAAAACTTGAAATTGTCTATATAAAAAATGAATTTTACACATAAAAACTAATCACAAAATAGCAGAACATATATTCGCTTTTCTGTTGCAAAATATAAAAAACAAGGTATGATAGAGATAGTTGATTAAGGGAGGCATTTATAATGAGTGATCGTACAAAAGCTTTAGATATGGCTTTAAGACAAATAGAGAAACAATTTGGTAAAGGTTCTATTATGAAATTAGGAGAAAATGAAACGAGACAAATTGCTTCTATTCCTAGTGGATCTCTTGCATTGGATTTAGCATTAGGAATTGGTGGCTACCCTAAAGGAAGAGTTATTGAAGTTTACGGACCAGAATCTTCTGGTAAAACGACTATGGCACTCCATGCAATTGCTGAAGCACAAAAACAAGGCGGAAATGCCGCATTTATCGATGCAGAGCATGCTCTTGACCCAAATTATGCTCGTGCGTTAGGTGTTAATATAGAAGAACTATTACTTTCACAACCTGATACTGGAGAACAAGCACTTGAAATCGCAGAAGCCCTTGTAAGAAGTGGCGCAGTAGATATTGTTGTAGTTGACTCTGTTGCAGCGCTTGTACCAAAGGCGGAAATTGAAGGTGAAATGGGAGATGCTCATGTTGGATTACAGGCTCGTCTCATGTCACAAGCATTAAGAAAGTTATCTGGAGCAATTAATAAATCTAATACAATTGCCATTTTCATTAACCAAATTCGTGAAAAAGTAGGGGTTATGTTTGGAAACCCAGAAGTAACACCTGGAGGACGGGCACTTAAATTCTACTCATCTGTACGCTTAGAAGTACGCCGTGCAGAAGCGTTAAAAGTCGGAAATGATATAGTAGGAAACAAAACTCGTTTGAAAGTTGTTAAAAACAAAGTGGCTCCACCATTTAAACAAGCAATTGTTGATATTATGTATGGAGAAGGAATCTCTAAAGAAGGAGAGCTACTTGATATCGGTTCAGAATTAGATATCGTTCAAAAAAGTGGTTCATGGTATTCATACAACGATGAGCGCTTAGGACAAGGAAGAGATAATGCGAAGCAGTTCCTCATGGAAAACGATAAAATTCGTGATGAAATCCATCAAGCGATTCGTGCATACTATGCTTTAGACGAAGTAAAAGAAACTCCAAAAGAAGAACAACAAGAATTACTAGAAGAATAAGTTTGATAAGTCATACCCAGTTTCGAAGGATTATCTTTCAAAACTGGGTATTTTAATGCCTATGGGAATTCATACATGTATGCTATTGACGCGAATTTTAGATCATTGAATAAACCTGGACGGGTTTCCTTGACATTGGTACCCCATACAATTAAAATTAATAGTGTATAATTATATTAAATATTATACATCTGAATGTATTTTATTCATTGAATATGGGTACATGCCGACAAATAATGTATGAAACAATTTCAGAAGCAATGGGAGGTGAGATCGTGGACAGTCCCTTAACCATCTCCATTTTGCTAGCAGTAGTCCTAATCGTCGGTATTGTTGTTGGTTATCTGATTCGAAAGTCAATTGCAGAAGCTAAAATTTCTAGTGCAGAAACATTAGCTAAGCAGATTGTTGAACAAGCACATCGAAATGCAGATGCCGCTAAGAAAGAGGCACTTCTTGAGGCGAAGGATGAGAATCATATGCTTCGTCAACAAGCTGAAGAAGATATAAGAGAGCGCCGAAGTGAAATTCAAAAACAAGAAAATCGTCTGACGCAAAAAGAAGAAAATCTGGACAAGAAAAGTGTTACGCAAGATAGGCGTGAATTAATGTTAGAGGATCGTGAACAAACTCTAACGAAAAAACAACAACAAATTGAAGAAATGGAAAGCAAAGTGGAAGCAATTAAAGAAAAGCAGCAATCTGAGCTTGAACGTATTTCTGGTTATACAACTGATCAGGCTAAGAAAGTAATTCTAGATCGTGTAGAGAAAGAAGTCACACACGAAGCAGCTGTAATGATAAAAGAAACTGAAACTCGTACTAAAGAGGAAGCCGATAAAAAGGCGAAAAATGTTTTATCATTAGCGCTTCAACGTTGTGCTGCAGATCACGTTGCTGAAACAACTGTTTCGGTAGTCAATTTACCGAATGATGAAATGAAAGGACGGATTATTGGTCGTGAAGGACGTAATATCCGTACATTAGAAACGCTCACAGGAATCGATTTAATCATTGATGATACACCTGAAGCAGTAATTTTATCTGGTTTTGATCCTGTTCGTAGAGAAATTGCCCGTATCGCATTAAATAACCTTGTTCAAGATGGACGTATTCATCCAGCTCGAATTGAGGAAATGGTTGAAAAAGCACGCCGTGATGTAGATGAGCATATTCGCGAAACTGGTGAAGAAACAACATTTGAATTAGGCATTTTAGGATTACATCCTGACTTAGTTAAAATTCTTGGACGACTTAAATATCGTACAAGTTATGGCCAGAATGTATTGAAGCACTCTATCGAAGTTGCTTACTTATCAGGATTATTAGCAGCAGAATTAGGGGAAGATGTTTCATTAGCGCGCAGAGCTGGACTTCTTCATGATATAGGGAAAGCAATTGATCATGAAGTCGAGGGTAGTCATGTCGAAATTGGTAAAGAACTAGCTGTTAAATACAAAGAGAATGAAGTTGTAATTAACGCTATTGCTTCACACCATGGAGATGAAGAAGCTACATCTATCATTTCAGTACTAGTTGCTGCAGCTGATGCTTTATCAGCAGCTCGACCGGGTGCTCGAAGTGAGACGTTAGAAAACTATATTAAACGTCTGGAGAAATTAGAAGAAATTTCTGAGTCCTTCGCAGGCGTTGAAAAATCATTCGCTGTACAAGCAGGAAGAGAAATTCGAATTATTGTACGTCCAGATGAAATTGATGACGTATCATCAGTAAGCATCGCACGTGACATTCGAAATCGAATTGAAGAAGAACTAGATTATCCTGGACATATAAAAGTAACGGTCATCCGTGAAACTCGTGCAGTAGAATATGCTAAATAACGAATAATGAGAGAACACGTTTTCTATTTTATAATAGATAACGTGTTCTTCTTTTTTGATGTACCCTTTTCATGTATACTAGACATAAAGAAGCAAACAATTGTATGAGGATGAGATGTTCGTGAATATATTATTTATCGGAGACGTTGTCAGTTCACCAGGGAGAACCATGGTTGATGAATACGTTCCAAAATTAAAAGAGAAATATCGCCCAGCTATTACGATTATTAATGGTGAAAATGCTGCAGGTGGTAATGGAATAACTAGGAAAATATACAAACGTTTTTTAGAAATTGGAGCTCAAGCGGTGACATTAGGAAACCATACATGGGCAAATAAAGAAATATATGAATTTATTGATGAGGAAAGAAATATTATTCGCCCAGCAAACTTTCCTAGTGAAACCCCGGGAAAAGGTATCGCGTATATAAAAGTCAACGAACTAGAAATAGCTGTCATTAATTTACAAGGAAGAACTTTTTTAACACCAATAGATTGTCCGTTTAAAAAGGCAGATGAACTCATTGCTGAAGCCAAAAAACGTACATCTCTCATATTTGTCGATTTTCATGCTGAAGCCACAAGTGAAAAACAAGCAATGGGTTGGTATCTTGACGGGAAAGTGAGTGCAGTTGTAGGAACACATACACATGTGCAAACAGCAGATGAGCGCATACTTCCAAATGGAACTGGATTTATTACAGATGTAGGAATGACCGGCCCATATGATAGTATTTTAGGGGTTGAGAAAGAAACAATTATCAACCGTTTTATCACCTCATTACCATCTCGATTTGAGGTTGATAAAAAAGGTAGAAATCAATTAAATGGAGTTGTTGTTACCGTCGATCCTCAAACGGGGAAAGCGAAGCATATAAATAGAATTTTAATCAATGATGACCATCCTTTTTTTGGATGATGCAACATTTCTTATAGTCTTGTACATGTAGAATTACCAAAAATGATGACAAGGTAGGTGTAAGCTTTCTAGTCCAAATCATTTATTCTCATCTACTTGTAGTGGAATGATTATCGACTGTTGAAGAAATAAATATTTCATGCATAATGATTGTAATAGGTAATAAGCCATCATCTCGACGAATATAGTAGCTAGTAGCACTACATTAGGAAATGAAGGAGGTACTAGACATGGATATATTAAAAGTTTCAGCAAAGTCAAATCCAAATTCGGTTGCAGGTGCATTGGCAAATGTTCTTAGGGAAGAGGGATCTGCCGAAATACAAGCAATCGGAGCGGGTGCTATTAATCAATCAGTGAAAGCAGTAGCGATTGCAAGAGGATTTGTAGCTCCAAGTGGAGTCGATTTAATTTGTATTCCAGCTTTTACCGATATTACTATTGATAACGAAGACCGGACGGCGATTAAGTTAATTGTTGAACCACGGTAATGAATTTTTAATGTGTTGCATGCTTTCGTGCAACACATTTTCTTTCTTCTCTCCAAAAAATATCATTTTATGAAATATATATGTGTTTCATTGCAAAAGTCACGAATTCGACGGAATTAATAGAAGATTTTTGTTGTGACTTATGCGTATATAGGTTAAAATATACGATTGAGAGTACATATCGTTTATCCGTTTTAAGAGAAAGGAGCATGTACGATGAATGAACAACAAAGGAAAGAAATGTCGCATATTCAAAATAGTAATCAAAACATTCCGTTACATGAAAAAACAAGTGCTGATTTTGCAAAGTACTTTGAAACGACTTATGAGCCACCAGATATTAAAAAAGCTCGTAAACGTGGAAGAGATAAAATAGAAGTGCATTACGACTTTAATATTCCAGAAGATATGCGTTCCATTGGAAAGGGGAAACATTTTCTAATTCGAACGTATGGCTGTCAAATGAATGAACATGACACTGAGGTTATGGCTGGAATTCTTACTGAAATGGGCTATACTGCAACAAATAATACGGAAGAAGCAGAAATCATTTTATTAAATACATGTGCAATCCGTGAAAATGCAGAGAATAAAGTGTTTGGTGAAATTGGACATTTAAAGCCACTTAAATTAGAAAATCCAGATGTGATTGTTGGGGTTTGTGGGTGTATGTCCCAACAAGAAGGAGTCGTTAATCGAATCCTTAAAAAACATCAACACGTAGATTTAATTTTTGGAACCCATAATATTCATCGCTTACCACATCTTATTAAAGAGGCGATGTTCTCTAAAGAAAATGTTGTTGAAGTATGGTCAAAAGAAGGAGATATTATTGAAAATTTACCGAAAGTTCGCCACGGTAAAATCAAAGCATGGGTAAATATAATGTACGGATGCGATAAGTTTTGTACGTACTGTATTGTTCCAATGACAAGAGGGAAAGAACGTAGTCGCTTACCTGAAGATATTATTCAGGAAGTACGGCATTTAGCTGCTCAAGGATATAAAGAGGTAACATTGCTTGGTCAAAATGTGAATGCGTATGGAAAAGATTTTGAAGATCAGTCTTATCGATTTGGTGATTTAATGAATGACTTACACAAAATTGATATCCCACGTATCCGATTTACAACGTCACATCCTAGAGATTTTGATGACCATTTAATTGAAGTGTTAGCTCAAGGTGGTAATTTACTCGATCATATACATTTACCTGTTCAATCAGGTAGTAGTCATATTTTACGTAAAATGAACCGTAAATACACTCGTGAATCATATTTAGAACTGGTAAATAAAATTAAAAAAGCTATCCCAAACGCTACATTAACAACCGATATTATTGTTGGCTTCCCCAATGAAACAGATGAACAATTTGAGGAAACAATGTCATTAATGGAGGAAGTTGGCTTTGAAGCTGCATATACCTTCATTTATTCACCAAGGGAAGGAACACCAGCTGCAGTTCAAAAAGATGACGTATCGATGGATGTAAAACGTGAACGATTGCAACGTTTAAATGAATTGGTTAACAGACAATCTGCGGAATCGATGAAAGCATATAAAGGTAAAGTAGTAAAAGTTCTTGTTGAAGGTGAAAGTAAAAAAGATCCAGAAGTATTGTCCGGGTACACGGAAAAAAATAAAGTTGTAAATTTTAAAGGTCCACGATCCATTATAGGTGAAATTGTTGACGTGAAAATTACTGAAACACGTACTTGGTCCTTAAATGGTGAAATGGTCGATCAAACAGTTGGAGTGAAATAATATGACATACAACTCAAGAAGAGAAGTATTAGATGAAGCAAAAAGTTTAGCAGCTAAAATTGCTAATACAGAAGAAGTTGATCGCTTTAAAAAATTAGAAGCAAAAATCAACGAAAATAAAAAAGTACAAGATCATATCCGTAAAATAAAAGCATTACAAAAACAAGCAGTAAATTTACAAGCATACAACAAAACAGAAGCATTAGCAGCTGTTGAAGAGCAATTAGAACGTTTACAAACAGAACTTGATGAAATTCCAGTTGTAGCTGAATTTAAAGAAATTCAACTTGTTGTTAACGACGTATTACAAATGATTTCCGGTACGATTGCTCGCGAGGTAACAAAGGACATTGTAACATCGACTGGTGGAGACGTTCTTACGGGAGAGACAGGATCCAAAATTAAAAATAAAGGACCAAATATTTCATGTAGTTGAGTGTATTTCATAATACCCAACATAAGCTACCTTCATGCAACATGTCGTTTCAAAAGACTTATCGGAACTTCATGTTGTATGTTAGGTAGCATAAAATACATCTGATGGCATTTATTAAACCCATAAAGAGACTGGGAAAAATCCAAGCTGTACGTTTTGAAAACACGAATGGTACGAATGTTTCTGTAGGAAATATCTGAAAGACACCTATTTAGAATATTTCAGTAGCGGGTTTTGCTGCTACCTTACATGGTACGGTTCGTATTTGAGTAAACATCTTATCTTTTGTCCCTGTCTCTTTTTTTCGTATATATTCTTTTCATAATTGCTATGCACTTTAGGTACCTGTCTTGCATAAAGTAATTATGACAATAGAGGAGGTATACGAAACGATGGCATATTCAAATAAAGATTATCGTGAAATTATAACTAAGGCTGTTTGTGGAGAAGGTCATTCATGTGAAACTTCAGAGCATACAATTTGTCCTACCCACAAACCATCGAGTATTTTAGGATGCTGGATCATTAACCATACGTATCATGCTAAAAAGAAAAATAAAGATACTGTAGAAGTACACGGGAGTTATGATGTAAATGTTTGGTATTCCTATAATGATAATACATCTACAGACGTCATTGTAGAGCGTGTGAAATATTGTGATGTTGTTCCACTTTCTTCTTTCGATCGCTCTTGCATCAATTCCACATATGACGTGATTGCTACCGTGATTCAACAACCAAATTGCCTACATTGCAAAATCTGTAAAAAAGGAAAAGACATTATCGTCGAAGTGGAGCGCGAATTTGAAGTAAAAGTGATTGGTGAAACGACGTTAAATGTACGTGTTGAACATTCTAGTAATCATAACCGGAGACAATCGGTGACAGATGATGATCTTAAAAACATAAATCCACATTTTATGAAAAAGCAAAATGATTAATTAAGCGAATTCATGCATATGACCCCACGATTAGATGAAGGAGAAAACGATATTTCTCCTTCTATTTTTTTTACTAGTTTTATGAATGGGATTGTTATAAACATGTGTATCTTATCATTTGGTATGTGTAAAATAGTTCTCGGGAAGTATTTTTAACATTTAACAGCAAAAAAAGAGGAGGTCATTAATCATAAATGTATGCTTCGACGGCAAATACATTATTGAAAGAGGCCTCCTCATGGAAAAGATTATAACAAAAATACACAATTTAATAAAGGATACAGATGATTTAATTACATTTGAAGAACAAGTGAAAATATTAATGCAC
>DATGUV010000122.1:0-10419 GCA_035301025.1 Bacillota bacterium
GGGCTCATAATATCCTCTTGGAACATATGCATCAATTCAACGTGTAATAGATCCTGTCTTACAGAAGGCGAAAACTGAATACTCCATCCTGTATTTTCATGCAATTGCTGCGCTATTTTCTCACGCTCTTCTCTAGTTACTCCATCAGGAAAGTCGAAGTAGATCATAATCATTTCTTCTTCCGTACCTAGATTACTCGCGCCACAACGAATAAAGCGAGGATGATCTTTTAAGTGTTCCCGAACGATGTCCATTGCCTGTGCCGAATTTACTTGTAGACCTTGAATGGGTAAATCCATTTTCAATAGACGGTTCTTCATTTTCTCATCCAAACGATACGTAACATTTCCAAACGAATCCCGCTCAATGAATTCTTCTGGAAGACTCTGCATCGCTAAAGAAATGGCAATTTTAGATTCAATCGTAGGGGCATCTACTGATTCAAAAATGTCTCCGACGGAAAGGTTCCCAGTTGAAATCCTCTCCCACGCTACCATTTTTAAATATGGATAACTAAACGCAAAAACAGACTCTGCTGCGTTTTTTAACTGATCAATCGATTTGTTCCAATGAGCAATCGTTTCCCTCACTTGGGAAATAGATAACCGAACGTGTTTTCCTTTTAGCGTCTGACAGATAAGAGTGTTCGTTTTTCCATGCACATTTAAACAAATAGCTAGTTTTAAAGGTTCATCTTCATTCTTTTGATACAATAACATGCAGCCAATCTTTTCCCGCAATGGATTACTTACCTTGCTATTGTATCGTTTCCCGACGATACCTCTTCCTGATGTGCGTTTTTCAAATGGATAGGTTTCCCCGTTCTCTACCAATGTTGGTGCATACCGTGGATCAATAATTTCCCCTAGTTGATTCCGGGCTTCATCATCTCCATGTACGAGTAACGTATGTGTCGGTTTTAACGTTTCTACAAAACGCGCCATCTCGTTAGCATCCGCGTGGGCAGATAATCCAATCGTATCCACTTGACACGTAACCGGCATTGTTTTTCCATTTAAATCAATCTTATCTTCAAGTCCATCGGCAATATTCAACAGCCGTCTCCCAGGACTCTCTTCATCTTGATAACCTGTTATAAAAATGGCATTTTTCTCGTTTGACACAAGCTGCTCAGCGTACCATGAACTCGCTCCACCAATCAGCATTCCAGAAGAAGCAACAATACAAGCCGGCTTCCCCTGAACAACTGACTCTCGTTCTTTAGGATGTACAGCAATACAGCGACCCTCTGTTAAAAATGCATCTCCATGAAAACGAATACGACGTGATACAGGACCTTTTAAATAATGCGGATAATTTTTATACACGCGGCTAATCGGAGTAACAAGCCCATCTACATATATTGGAAATTCTGGAATAAGTCCTTTATCCATAAAATCTTGTAAAATAAGCAACACTTCTTGCGCTCGTCCTAGTGCAAACGCAGGAATAAGAGCAAATCCCCCATTTTCAATCACCTTGGCGACATTTTCAGCAAGCCGTTTCTCTTCCGTATGACGATCTGTATGTACCCGATTTCCATACGTTGATTCCATAATAAGTACGTCAGGATCCACTCCATGAGGCACCTGAGCTCCTGGAATCGTTCGACCAGCTTGAAAACTTAAATCACCGGTAACAAATAAAGACTCTCCGTCTCCTTCGATTAAAAACATCACTGCTCCTAAAATATGTCCTGCACGATAACTTTTGATCGAAACATCTCCAATTTTTAACTTCCCACTTGCTGGAAATAGAAGCATGGATTGAAGCAACTGCCTGACTTGCTCCTCTGTATACGGCGGCAATGTGTTTGTTTCCTTACAGCGTCCTTCCAGTATTTTATATGAATCCTTCATCATAATATGCATTAAATCCACGGTAGGCGGAGTCGCATAGATTGGTACATCTGGATACAAAGAATGAATAACAGGCAATGCCCCGATATGATCTGCGTGAGCATGTGTCACCAAAATTACGTCAGGTCTTGATAAATCATCAAGCATTCCCAATGCAGGGAGCAAATAATCCCCATGCATCCGCATACCAGCATCAATTAAAATCGTTGTATGTTCAAACTCAATATGTAAACATGATGCCCCTATCTCATTTCCTCCACCAAGAACACTTACCTTCATGAAACATTCCCCCTATTTTTCTACAAAACACTATATACGCAATCATGCGTAACGGGTGCAAGCAAACGTGCGTTGCATACACTTTTACACACGCTGGTTTAAACATCGAAGTATAATTCTATCATACCATTTGTACCCTATTTATACCCCAATGTTTCCACTTCAATTTATAACATTACTTTCGTTATACCAACGATTCCCTTACTCACACAACCTTGCACAAATAAGAGGGCTAGAAGAAAAGGATTAGCTGTCGCAAAACACTTCCAACCCCTCGAAACTCTCATATACCTTTCATTCATCTTCCTTCATATTAGCATACATTTTCTGTGATGATAATGAAAAATAAGGATGGAATATTAGAAAAAGAGGTAAAACAGAACAATTATGCGAACAAATGTTCGTATTTTGGTTGCAGGTGAAAGAATTAATATGGTAGTATAAAAATACAACTACAAAAGCATCGTGGACGGTTGGCTATCTCCTTCTTGAAAGGAGGTGGTAGATTGACGACATTTGAAGCATTGAGTCTAATTTCACAATTTAGCATGGCGCTACTAGCAACATTGACACTCATCATCACGATTGTCGTGTTTACACACAGAAAAAAGTAACCGGCCCATGGCTGATGGTGAACGGTTACTTTAAGGTGAAACATCTTATTGGTCAACCACTTTTATACGATCAGTAGTTGATGGTACTTAAGTAGCTCCACCTACTTAGGTACCTTTATCTATTATCAGTATATGGTCAAAAAATGAAGCTGTCAATCATTACTGGTGATTGGTTCCTCCACCATCTAGAAAAAATATTTTTCCTAAAACATCGCCCCTACGTACGCCTTTCGTTGATGCTCAAAAGCATACACCTTTCCTTCAAACCGGTGGACATATTGATTACAATACTTTCGCAAATTTTATCATACCTTTATGGGGAAATGATACACGTAACACTCCCCTTCCTGTTATATCGGTTATTTTCTAGAAAAAACAACTCTTAAAATTGAGCTAACGTTACTAATGTACGCTTCAAAATGTAAAGTCTTGTTGACATTATTTTTAATATATATTATAGTAGTCCATACAAAAGGTAAAGTTAACTTGTCTTTTACCAATGAGGTGACCTATGAAAAACTATGTACGAGAACGTAGACGAAAAGAAAAATGGACACAAAAAGATTTAGCTCAAAAAATGGACGTCTCCCGGCAAACAATTGTTGCCATTGAAAACGGGAAATTCAACCCTTCATTAACATTGGCATTTAAGCTCTCAAGAGCATTTAACTGTACGATTGAGGATTTATTCGAATTTGAAAATGGGAGTGAAGAATAATGAAAATACTTTCTTTAATCGGTTTTATTGCAATGTTTTTAGCATATCTGTTCAGCGGACGCTACCGTAAGAAAAAAGGATATGATGAAGTATATGAACGCAACTCACAAAAAGCTCAAGCATTCTCTTGGTACACAATGTTAGCAACGATTCTTTTTCTCTTTTGGTTATTCGGGTTTACAAGTGCTACTATTGGTATCATTCCCCTGCTAGGGATTCTAATGTTCGTACACATTGCTAGTTGGGGTATAGCTCTTATCGTAATGATGACTTATACGTATAGTTAAAGGGTTATACGACTGTAGATTGCTGTAAATTTTATACTTTCCTTTTCCTATTTTCTTAGCTAGATTTGATGGAACATATCCTTTGTATACAATAGCAAGATGAGGAAGGGGCCATTAGCCACCGCCTAGCCTCCAGCATTATTTTACTAGCGTTCAATATTTTAATGGTCGATCTGATTATTGGCGCGTCGATTGCAGGAGAAACGGACCTTTTGTTCAAACTTCCTGTCATCGAGTTAGGTGGAGACGTCGCTACCATCATGTTCCTTTTTATGCTATTTTTCATCTTCCAGTCGGGGAAAATGTAGCACACACAGAAAACACCTTTACAAATTGCGTAAAGGTGTTTTTGAATGGTATCAGGTGATTATGAAGATTCTTCTGTATTTACAATCCGGTAAGCCGGTAGAGCCAAGCGAGAAACAATATCTGAATAGATTGGCTCCTCCACTCCTGCATCTGTCAATGCTTGCTTCATACAATGCAACCAAGCATCCCGACGAGCTGGTGTAATTTCAAAAGGTTGATGGCGAATAGGCAACATTGGTCGCCCTCTCTCTTCAGAATAAAGTGGGGGTCCACCGAAAAATTGCGTTAAAAACAATCGCTGCTTCCGAGCAGATTCCTCTAAATCATCTGGAAAAATAGGCAACAACGTCTCGTTCGCACCAATATGCTTATATAATGCATCCACGATGTTGTCAACGACAGGTTGACCGCCAATCGTTTCATATATTGTATTTAATGTAGCCATTTTCATACACCTTCTTTATGAATGTCCTATTTATTATAACATGGGATTCGTTGATTTTCAGGTTTTATAGTGTTGGACTAAACATAGACGAAAACATGATTTTCACCTAAAACACTTTGTGAAAGTCTTCCTTCACAGTCTCCGCAAAATGGATTCTTTCAAAACTCGTTCCATTTCTCTTCCTTTTTAGGTATAATAAAACATACATACCACTTGTACATATTACTCAAAGAAATGAGGTGAAACATGTGAGTAAAGACATTTTAAATACAATTTTATCAGAAATACAAGGATTAAAATCAGAAATAAGAGGAATTCATTCAGAAATACAAGGATTAAAATCAGATATTACAGGAACGAAAACAGAAATAAAAGGAATCAAAGCAGAAATAAAAGGAATCAACACAGAAATAACAGGAATCAACACAGAAATAACAGGAATTAAATCCGAAATGCAAGACATGAAAGCACAAATGAATAGCCGATTTGATACGCTAGAAACTAGAATGGGCAATATGGAAGTAAAAGTCGATGACCTGGAAACTAATATGAAGGAAATGAATACAACAGTCGAAGCCATTCAAATACATTCCGCAAAAAACTCAGAGAATTTGAAGCACATTTCAATCCACCAAAGCAAACAAGGAAAAGTACTAGAATCTCTTTCCATGCGCTCTTTAGAACAAGAAACAGAAATACGTGTATTGCAGCGAAGCGAGTGAGGACCTACGTACACAACATCTTCATTCGTTTCTTTTTGTACATTTCCCTAACGAGAGCCTTATCATCCTTTTATTTTCTCTCGATAATAGTCACATCACACCCACCAGTCGTATAGTATCCAATCGTTCGAACCATTAATAACCGGCTCTTTGGGGTAAAAGTAATAACATCTTCTTCATCCATATTCGCCTTAAACTTCTTTTCAAATACGATCTCATTGTTGTTTATAACTTTTAACAAAAGAGATCCTCTAACAACAGAAACATCATATGTTAAAGTGACTAGTCTTCCCGGTTTTACAATGAGTTCACGTTTATTTATCTGATTGTATAATACATATGAGGAATGGAACTTCTTTGGGGAGTAACTTGTAACATAGCCTATTCTCAGTGGAGGAAAGCGAAAATTAATGATCTCTTTTTTGTTTAAATAGTACAAAATGGAAAGAGCAATAAGTAAAATAACATAATTTTGTATCATCTCAATCTCCTTTTGAAATTATTCGAACCAATCTACTACACTGTATTCTATCATAATCAAGTACAGGCTGAGACCATACACCTATCCCATATCGTGATTTTCAATAAAACACTAATATTCACGTATCGATGATGCAAAGCATTTTCATAACAATTGATCTCACTTCTCTAGCACGAAACCATCACATGCATGAAATACATATGTAAAAAATGGAGAAAATTCTATTTTCCTGTTTACAATTTCAAAATAACTAGTACAATTTATATATAGGAAGACACAAATAACTACTCTATGTAACGTTCTAGACGATGTTAGTTTTATACTAGCATACACAACAACAAGGAGGTTATTAACATGTCAGACAACGGTTTTAAAGACAAAGCAAAAGGTGCAGTGGATAAGGCAAAAGGTAAAGTGAAAGAAGAGTATGGGAAAGCGACCGACAATGCATCGAAACAAGTCGAAGGTAAAAAAGACCAACTAAAAGGTGAAGCCAAGAAAAAAGTTGGCGAAGTAAAAGATAAATTCAACAAAGGTGACGAAAAATAATAATCATACACACGAAAACAATCTGTTGGTCTCCAGCAGATTGTTTTTATTCATCAGATGATTCAGCCATATTAACGAATGGCTCATGATATTCAAGCTTTCCTTTGATTTGAGTAATGTTTGTTTTCTTACCTGTTATATACTGGTTAAAATCAAACATGACCGGCATCCGGTTCCCACCAATCGAAAATAATGCCTTTCCCTCTTTAGGGAGATAAGCTGCTGTATGAATCGTTCCCGCAGAAGCATCATACTTTTTAGAAAATACCTTTCGTTCTTCATCGTTTAATATTTGATACGCCTGATAGATATTCATTCCATGCTCTTTTTGGCTTTCAATTTCCTTATGTCTCCTGATAGATTCACCCGTCCGTTTACGATTCTCCTCGGTTAATACTTCAAAATGGTTCGTACTAATAGACGACTTTCGTGCAACGACCTTGCGAGGTGACGCTTCTACCACGTACGTCTCACCAAGGGGATCCGTTAATACATAACTAAATGTCGTTCGGTGTGGCAATTCTTTTAACAAAGCAATTCCTTCTTCCACATTTCCACACGTTTCCAACACTAACCGACCAATCATATTACACAAAAAACCGTCACCCCTACGCACCCGGTTAATAAAATTGTACCCCATTGCAAGTCCCGCTTCATTCATCCCATCCGTCCGCCCCGTTATTTGCATAGAAGGACCAATGGTTGCATATCCCTCATCTGTCGGTTGGTACAACACGTACCTCCCCTCATAATGCCGCGGGTGGCTGTCATAATTGCGAACCATATATGCAGGGCCAGTTAAAATCGAACATCCACTTTTTACGTACTCTAGATAATATCCCCCAAACTCCCTTAGCGCACTCGCCATCGTCCATTCTAGTGCATCTGCCAATCCTTGTAGCTCATCTACCATCGGAGGATGAAACGTAGAAAAAAGATGGATAGCTTTTTGTTCATCTATAATAAAATCACGCTTCCGCCGTGTTTTCCACAACTTCTCACGTCTGTTTAAAATCGGAGAACTTTTGAGCAACTCTCCTTGTTTATATCCAAAATCATAATGACTTCCTGTAAACTGAATGACATCACTATAATACTCTTTCATCGAAAGTCTCCTCTATGCTATAAGTAACTACCTATAGCATATCATGCTTTACACGTGGACAAGGATTGTTACGCTTATTGGATGAATATTACCTGCTTGGGCTTGAGCATTCGTAGAGTTTTAGAATAAACAAGGATAACATAACAACCACATGTCATTATTTCAAATGCTCTTCTACAAACTTCTCTAATGCATTAAAAAAATCTGCAAATCCTTCAGGCGTGATCTGTTCTAGTCCACTCCCTGATCCCTTATGACTTTGAACAGTCCCATCTTCATATTGGAGCCAAACATTCCACCCAACCCCATCTTGATAAGACGCTGGATCTTCAGTCGTATAATCATCCTTCCATTCCTGAACATCGTACGTTTCAAGAATATGTAGGATCTCCTCTTTGTCATCAAAAGATTGGGTGTCTCCTTCTGAGTTAATTCCATAAGAAGACATCCAAGGATCAATGATTATTTCTTCATGTTCCAAATCAAGTACAATCGTTTCATCTTGTACACCTTCGTTTTTTGTCACGACTAATTTAATAATCTTAGATGCATCTTGTTTTTCAGTCGCTTCCGTTGATTGTAAAAAAGAATAAAAGTCATAGGACACTTTAACATTATCTGACATATTAGATTCCTCCAAGATTTCTTCCTCCGATTCTTTACAGCCACTAACAAGAATACATATACCAATTATGCAAATACTATACAATACTTTCCTCACTTCAAATCACCTTCACCCATTTGTCTGAAGTACTCATCCATGTGCGATTTTGACGAGGGTAAATACGTCTCAACGCTCTCTACTCCTCGATTCTCTTCGCTTTCCGGAGTTACAACTCTAGCGTAGTATTCTGCGAACCCCTCTCGGTTCGGCTCTCTTATTCTATTACCATTTTCGTCAAACCAATAGTCATGTCCATGGCTATAATTTCCCTCAATGGTTTTGTTCGTAACTCCACCATAAACGTCCGATGCCGTATTATGGTCTGGACCCTCTAGTAGTTTTGTATACTTTCTGTCTATTAACATTTGTAATTCTTGTTCTTCACTACTAAGTTCCAAAAAACGATCGTTTTGGTTCATCAAGTTTTCAGTTACATTCTCCAACATTTCTTGCTTTTCTTCCGGACTTAAATCATCATATTTAGGAGACTCCAGTTCTCTAGAAATTTCTTGGTGAACATTATTTCTTACATCTTCATGCATACGGTTACTTAACGTTTGCTCATCTATTTTATATACATCTGAAAAAAAGGTAGAATCATCAAACTCTAAATCGTCGTCATCCTCAATCATTGTCCGAAGCATTTCCTCATTATCCTGACCATAGTAATAATCAAATGCATGAGCAACCTCATGAAAGTAAGTATAATAACTTCCACGATCGTCATCCCTTAATTCACTAACGTCTAAATAAATAGCATTATCCTGGTGTGAGAAAAAGCCATTGCTGTTTGTATTCTTTTCCTGTCTTATTTCAGGTGTAATGACTATAATCTCAAACTCATCCAAATACTTCATCCCTAACGTCCGGTAAGGCTCATCAGCCGTGTACATTAAATGCTTTATTTCAATGATATCCTGTTCATCCAGCGGGGATAAAAATTCATTGGTTTGATCCACATATTCTGGATTTGCATCTTCAAATTTTAAAATATCTATAATCTTTTCTTTTGCTTCAGCTCGATCTTCCTTATTGGAAAACTGATCCAAATATTCACCATATTCTTCTTCTGCTTTTATATCATAATGAATATCTGTCAATTTGGTTGCCCAATCAAGATCCATACCTTTCGTACTAAACGTTCCTGTATTACTGTTAAATCCTTTGCCATCTTTGATTTCTTGTAAGCCATTTGTGATTTCATTTGCCAGCTGGATGGCTGTTTCATAGTTGCTCGCGGAAGTTCCATTAAATGTATATAGTTTTTCCAACTTTAATTCTAGCATCTGTTTCATTTTTTCATAAATCATAATAGATACACGTAATAACGGAATAGTCTCACTAGTTTCACGCAAAGAATCGATCATACGATTGATTTCTGCAATTTGATCCAATATTTCTGCTTCAACGACATCTGTAGGAGAAACTTCCGCCCTGAAATCACTTGGATACTTCGTGTTTTGCTTTATTAATTCTTCACATAAATAAACAAATCCTTGAGCTAGTGGAAAATATGTTTGAGACATAAAAGCTTTTGCAGAATCATAGGTTTTACCCTTTAGATCAGAAGTAAACACAAGTGTAGAAATCGATTGTTGTATCTGTTCCATCGATTGAATAATTCCTTCACATGCTTGATTCATACTACTTGTTAGTCTCTCTGCTTCTCCTAGATACATACTTAAACTCAAGTGATCATTCCCCCTTTCTCATAACCTTTTCCCTTATCAACTCATCTTCCAAACGATCTAATCTTCTCTTTTCTTGAAAAAGTCCTCTTTGTTGAGCATTTACTTCCCTGTGGACTACACGTTTATGATCATCCAGTTCCATAAAAACCTGATCTAATTGCACAAGAAAACCCCGATCCTTTTTCCATGATTCAAAAAGTCGGTTCACAATGTTGCGCTCCTTCATATCAATTTCATGTAAAGTCCTCTCTAGTTGTTCATGTTTTGAAATGGATTGAGCATTACTTATTTTATTCTCATGTAGATCTATCGTTCTCTTGCGTAAATTTCTTAGGTTCTCTTCCTCTCTATCAACCATACATATCCTCATTTCATCCGTTTGATTTAAAAGAGATTACTAGATCGGAGAAGTTGATCCATGTTGTTTTGAAGATCTACATCTGTCCGTTCAAATTCTTCTGCAACCGAGTTTAATTGTTCAATCGTCTTATTAAATGATGTGTGAAAGTCCGTTGCAAGTGCAATTAGGGTCTCATGCGCCTCCAGAGACTTTTCAACGACTACTACCGTTGATCTAGTCGTCTTATCAATAACTTTACTAGTAGACTGCTTAAGGGAATCAGAAGCAAGACCCATTTCATTTGCTACATCTTTTGCACTTTTATAAGATACTTGTACCATTAGGACCTCCTAGAT
>DATGUV010000123.1:0-3870 GCA_035301025.1 Bacillota bacterium
CGAATAAATACTTGATATTTAAAAGAAGTATATTGTTTTGTTTTCTAAAAATCTTCTGCTATGATGGAGTGAACAATAACATGTTAAGAATGAAAGAAGAGTTATCTTTTAGGGGTGAAATATATGTTTAAATTTAACGAAGAAAAAGGGCAATTAAAATGTTCCTTCTGTGGTAAAGGTCAAGACCAGGTCCGTAAGCTTGTTGCTGGACCAGGAGTTTATATATGTGATGAATGTATTCATTTATGTACAGAAATAGTGGAAGAAGAACTTGGAGCAATAGATGATACGGATTTAAAAGAAATCCCAAAACCGAAAGAAATTAATGAAACACTAGATGATTATGTCATTGGACAATCGCAAGCGAAGAAAAATCTTTCTGTTGCTGTATATAACCACTATAAACGAATCAATTCTCCAAAAAGTACGGATGATGTAGAGTTAGCAAAAAGTAACATTGCAATTTTAGGACCAACAGGTAGTGGTAAAACATTACTAGCACAAACATTAGCCCGTATTTTAAATGTGCCTTTTGCAATGGCTGACGCAACTTCACTTACAGAAGCAGGGTATGTGGGGGAAGATGTAGAAAATATTTTACTGAAATTAATACAAGCAGCTGATTATGATATCGAAAAAGCTGAAACGGGAATTATTTATATTGACGAGATTGACAAAGTAGCTCGGAAATCTGATAATCCGTCCATTACAAGAGATGTATCTGGTGAAGGGGTTCAACAAGCTCTTCTTAAAATTTTAGAAGGAACTGTTGCCAGTGTTCCTCCTCAAGGTGGGCGTAAACATCCACATCAAGAGTTCATTCAATTAGACACAACAAACATCTTATTTATTGTTGGTGGAGCTTTTGGAGGAATGGAAGATATTATTAAACGTCGCTTAGGGAAGAAAGTTATTGGATTTGGATCAGACGATAAAGAAACAGTTGATGAGTCAAGTGAATTGTTATCCATGGTACTACCAGAGGACTTGCAAAATTACGGGTTGATTCCTGAATTTATTGGTCGTCTCCCAGTCATTAGTAGCTTAGAAACACTTGATGAAGATGCTCTTGTACAAATTTTAACGAAACCAAAAAATGCGTTAGTAAAACAATTCGAACAACTATTCGCAATGGATGAGGTTGAATTAGAATTTGAAGAAGATGCATTAATTGAAATTGCTAAAAAAGCAATCGAACGTAAAACAGGAGCACGTGGATTACGTTCCATTATTGAAACAATCATGCTAGATGTGATGTATGAATTACCATCTAGAGAAGATATTACAAAATGTATTATTACGAAAGATACAGTTGTCAATGAAGACACATTCCCTAAATTAGTGTACAAAGATGGTACAATAACGGAAGGAAATGAAAAATTACCGAAAGAAAGTGCATAATACACTTATGTGAAGAATGACTTATGCTAGAAAAAAGAGACTGACGTAGCCCCATTCTCCTTGTACATTCGTTTCGTATGATGAGAATACATTGAGTGCTAAGGTCAGTCTTTTTTATCACGCATGAATGGCGAGTTAATACCCCTCATTGAATGAAGTTTCACTTTATTCATGCATGATACATACAGATAAAAATGATGTAACCGAGTGGAGGTACAATATATGTCAACGAATTTCAAACAGCTCCCCCTCCTAGCTTTACGTGGGATTGTTATATTTCCTATGACGGAAGTCCATTTAAATATAGGAAGGAAAGAATCAGTCCTCGCACTAGAACAAGCAATGATGGAAAATCAGCAATTATTTGTTACTGCTCAGAAACAAACGAGTGTTACAACCCCTAAAGAAGAAGATGTCTATCAACACGGAACAATTGTACATATAAAACATGTTGAAAAGTTAGCCAATGGGACGTTTAGGGTATTCGTTAAAGGTGAAACACGAGCAAAAGTTTCTCGTTTTTTAGAGGATGATCCATTTTTTACGGTAGAAGTAGAAACACTAGAGGATATCCATGGAGAGCTGGAAGAAGAAGAGGCTTTAAAAAGGTTTTTATTCCAGCAATTTAGTGAATATATGAAGGTTTCTCGGAAGATTACAGAGGAAGTATTCTTAAAAATGGTCGATATAAAAGATGCTTCACATATTGGATATATGATCGCTTCGAATATTACGATTAAAGCAAGTGAAAAACAAACATTGCTAGAAATAGACAACGTTCCAGAACGACTGCAAACATTAATCACATATACGGCTAATGAAAAAAAGATTGTGCATCTAGAAAGTGACATTCATAAGCGTGTAACTTCGTCTATGGAAAAGACGCAAAAAGAATATTACTTACGTGAGCAATTAAAAGCTATTCAAACTGAACTAGGGGAATCCGATGGAACAGGTGGAGAAATCGGAGAATTGCGTAAAAAGATTCAAGAAGCTTCTATGCCTGAATCAGTAGAAATGACCGCATTAAAAGAATTGGAAAGATTTGAGAGGATTCCACAAGCCTCTGGAGAAAGTGGAATCATTCGGAACTATATTGATTGGTTGATATCTATCCCTTGGACTGAAAAAACAGAAGACATTATTGAAATGAAACGAGCAAAAGCAATTCTGGATGCCGATCATTATGGTTTAGAGAAAGTTAAGGAACGCATTTTAGAATATTTAGCTGTTCAAAAGCTTACGAATGAAACTAAAGGACCTATTTTATGTTTAGTCGGTCCTCCTGGAGTGGGGAAAACCTCTCTTGCAAACTCTATTGCACGCTCGATTAACCGTTCATTTGTCCGAGCATCTCTTGGAGGAGTACGCGATGAATCAGAAATTCGTGGACATAGAAGAACTTATATAGGTGCTATGCCTGGTCGAATTATGCAAGGAATGAACAAAGCAAAAACAACGAATCCTGTTTTCTTATTAGATGAAATTGACAAGATGTCTAATGATTTTCGTGGAGATCCATCTTCAGCAATGTTGGAAGTACTTGATCCTGAACAAAATAATACGTTTAGTGACCATTATATTGAAGTAGAATATGATTTATCCAATGTGTTATTTATTGCAACAGCGAACTACATGAATAATATTCCAGCACCATTATTAGACCGAATGGAAGTTATATCTATATCAGGCTATACTGAAGTGGAAAAAGTTCAAATTGCCAAACGACATCTGATTTCTAAACAACTGGAAGAAAACGGATTGACAGGGAATCAACTGCAATTTAGAGAAAAGGCCATTTTACAAATGATTAGAAGATACACACGAGAAGCGGGAGTACGAAGTTTAGAACGACAAATTGCAACCATTTGCCGAAAAGCTGCTAAACAGATCGTGTCTGAGGAGAAGAAGCGCGTCGTTGTCACCGAAAAAACATTGCCTGAATTATTAGGCAAACCAGTGTATCGTTATGGACAAATGGAAGAAGAACATCAAGTAGGAGCGGCAACTGGTTTGGCATATACAGCTGCTGGAGGAGATATTCTTTCCATAGAAGTGACTCATTATCCGGGTAAAGGGGAACTATCTTTAACAGGAAAACTAGGGGACGTTATGAAGGAATCTGCACAAGCAGCGTTTAGTTATATTCGTTCTCGAGCAGAAGAGCTTCAAATTGATCCGGACTTTTATCAAACAAAAGATATCCATATTCATGTACCTGAAGGGGCGACACCAAAAGACGGGCCATCAGCAGGTATTACAATGGCTACAGCTCTTATATCTGCATTAACTGGTAGAGCTGTCCGAAAAGAAGTAGGTATGACAGGAGAAATTACATTGCGTGGTCGTGTATTACCAATCGGTGGATTAAAAGAAAAATCATTAAGTGCCCACCGTTCCGGAATATCTACGATTATTATTCCACAGGATAATGAAAAAGACATAGAAGATATTCCTGAAAGTGTGAAA
>DATGUV010000124.1:0-3700 GCA_035301025.1 Bacillota bacterium
GAACCACGCCATGTATTTTTAAAATAATGCCTACATTACTGTAAATGCGATAACAACTGCGAAAATCGGAATAGCCTCAACTAACGCAATCCCCATTAACATAGTAACTGTTAAAGAACCACGTAATTCTGGTTGACGTGCGATACCTTCTACTGTTTTACTTGCGATCATACCAACACCTAGACCTGCACCTAATGCTGCTAAACCAATCGCAATTGCTGCTGCTAATGTATTCATTCAAATTTCCTCCTTTGATTTGTGAACCTAAATAATAATGTATGTTACTTTAAGAAAAGGTTATTTCCTTAAATGTTATCACTAAATTGTTGCCTTTTTGAAACAGGTTGTTATGCTTCGCTTTGGACTTTGTTTGAGATGTAAAGCATGGATAGTAACGTGAAAATAAATGCTTGAATTCCTGCAACGAATAAACTGAATCCTGACCATGCAAGCATTGGTACGATTGATAATATGAACCCAGTTGGTTTTGAAACAGCCATTCCTAGAATGAGTGCAGTTAAAATTCCTCCTGCAAACATGTTCCCGAATAAACGCAAACCAAGTGTTAACGTATTCGTAAACTCTTCAATGATCTTAAATGGTAGCATCACTGGAATTGGTCGGAAGTAATCTTTTCCGTATTCTTTAAATCCTCTAACTTTAATTCCATAGTAATGTGAGAGTAACACAACCATTGTTGCAAGTGTTAGAGTTATCCCCGCATCAGCTGTTGGAGATTTCCACCATGAAGTGTCTCCGATAATAACAACTGTTACCATTCCTAAAATGTTGGAAACTAAAATAAATGAAATAAGCGTAAGCCCAAGTGGTAAAAATGTTCTTCCTGTTTTCCAATCCATTGTGTCTGTAATCAAGCCTTTTACAAAATCTACTGCCCATTCCATCACGTTTTGTGCGCCTGTAGGCTTCATTTGTAAGTTTCGACTCGCAAGTACACAAATTACAAAAACGATTATTGATGATAAAGCAATCATAAGGACGTTTGCCAGGTCAACAGATAACCATGATATACCAAATAAATTTTCAACGATAGGCGCTTTCGTATCCAAATGTATCACCCCTTTTCTCGTTAGTTATGTCGAAAAATACAAACGTGCTCTACTTGATGAATCGTATGTATGAGAATCTTCTACCGATTCATATGTTTGACTCTATAGAAATTAAATAGTCTTAAAAAATAGACTATGATTTCCCGATGTACCAAAAAGCATAATACTACATTTTACTGCGAGATGCGAATTATTTCTTCAAGTCTTTCCATAGGTAGTAGATAAAGGCATCTACGAGCAACACGACATATGCTGTTCCAAGACCTGCAACCACACCTATATAATTCACTTTTTCCTCGAGGTAAATGGTAAGGAATACAGCAAGGACTCCTCCTAGTAGGCGAATCATTGTCCCTAGTCCAATAGGCTTTCCAGTTTCAATGGCTGTACTTCCAAATTTTTTCAATCGATTTTGTAGGAGGCGCATTCCATAATAGCTAATGACACTTCCAAGTAATAAACCTAAGAACAATGGACGCTGCTCAGGTAGTGCTGCTGCTAGTACTATGAAAAGTGCTAATATATAAAGCATCCACTTTTTCTGTCTAGCGACAAGCTCATCGAATTCTTGCATTTTTTAGTTTCTCCTTATGTTCCGGTTCAAAACGAATCTCGATTGTCGAAAGTCTTTTTCCTTAACAAATGTTTATCATTTTCTGCAAAAAATATAAACAAAAACCTCAAATTAAATCTCGACATTCCACTAGATAAGTTTACAATAGCCAATGAATGTTGTCAATTAGTAACTAACATGCTTTATATAAGTTTATCTACCATCGAACAATCCTTTCATAGAGCATTTTTTACTAGGAAACACCCCATGATTCTACGTCCCTAATACTTCATAGGAATCGATTTACATTCGTGTGTTTGAAAGCCTCCGTATAGTATAGTAGAAATTCCATCAAAAAGGATTGACATTTTTGTGAACAAAATCATTTCTTTGTCACAATGCATCCATTTCATAATGAAAAAAATAGTTGCTTCACTACCCCATGTTTTTTCAAAACGACTTAGTGGATCTACAAATGGTAGAATCGTCGCATAACATATGAATAATAAAATTCATGCACCGTAAGAAATCCACGTTATTCCTCCTGATCAATTGTAAGAGGGACAATTTCTTGTGTGATTTCTCCAGTAGTTCGTTGCATCTGAATGACAGCGATAAATGTTCCTTCAAAGGGGACATCTTCTTTTTCAAGTGTTCCTTCATTCATACCAATTGTTAATTGCTCCGTCTCTAGTAATGTTCCTTGATGGATAAGTGTTGTAGGGTCATACAATTCGACAATACATGTGTCTATTTGTTCGGTAAGATACATTTGATAGGAGAACATTTTTTCTTCCCATGGACTGGGATATAGATCAAATCCCATGGAAGTCGGTTGATCCGCTTCCTCAACAACGAACAAGTACGGAAGATGATAGGTTTGCTCACCTTCATGCAGTGTAAGATACCCTTGGTGCATTCCTTTCTCAGCAAGTTGTATGACGTCTAGTTGAATGTTCAGTTCCTTTTTCTCTCCGGGTTTTAAAGGAACACTCATTGGAACCCTCCAGTGCACCCCTTTTACTTGTTTAGGTACACTAAAATGATACGTTAGCGACGTTTTCGATACGTTTTCGATGGCGATAGTCGTTGTATGTGTATCTTTAAAACCTTTAAACATGCCAAAAGAGAGTAGTGGCTCATGAATGATTGTCGGTGTGTGAAGAGCTTCCTCAATATTCATGTTTCCCATACCTTGTTCGATGGGTAAAAAAGGGGTGCTTTCTTCAGCTTTTACAAGGGTCGCCGTCGTTTGCAAGGCGGCTTTAAGTTGGGCTTGTGTCCACGTTGGATGGGCTTCTTTTAAAAGTGCAAGCCCGCCAGTAACGTGAGGCGCTGCCATACTTGTCCCTTGAAACTCAGCATATCCTCCAGGGACCGTGCTAATAATGCGGGCACCTGGTGCTATAACGTCTGGCTTAATCGTCCAGTCCAGTGTAACTGGGCCTCTAGAACTAAATGTTGCCACACGTTCTGGTACCTCGGTATATATTGTTTCGATCAACGAGGATGTTTGTAGGAAGTGTTCTGCATCTTTTTTTGATATGGAGACGACAGGAATATGGATAGGCTCGTCTGTAAGATCAATCGCTCCTTGAAAATTATCTTCAGACGTGTCGTCATAAATAATCAAGGCAACTGCTCCTGCTTCTTGAGCAATGCGGGCTTTTTCCGTAAAAGGTATGTCATCTCTTTTCGCTAAAACGATTGTCCCGTAGAGATCCTCTTCTTCCTCCGGTTGTACGGGATAGTCTTTTGTTACATTCCAAGGAATGGATCCGATCATTTTTTGCATGTGGATGGTTTTTTTATGTGTAGGGTCATATAAAGAAGCCATGTGATGTGCGTTATCTAGTGCGCCAACGGATAATGTTTGAGAGGCGGTTGCAGGAGAGCCAATGGTCCAATGTTCTGGCCCCATATTCCCATTAGCAATGACCGTCATAACACCTAACTCTTCTGCTTTATTTACTGCAAGACTTGTTGGAAAATCTGGGCCATTAATCGTGTTTCCAAGGGATAAATTAATGATATCTACTTCATCCTTTACAGCTGCTTCCATTGCAGCAATCACTTG
>DATGUV010000125.1:0-7408 GCA_035301025.1 Bacillota bacterium
ATTGATAAGTTAAATATTAAATTAGATGATGCTGATATTCAGCGTCTCACTGATTTATTTGATAAAATGCGTGATATCAATATTGATTTTGATAAAGTAAGAGATCAATTAGATGATATTGCTTCAACGATTAAAGATAAATTAAAAGATTTGAACATTGATGATAGTTTTTGGGATAAAGTTGCAGACTTTTTCAGAGATATTATTAACTGGATCAAAGGGCTCTTTAGCTAAGTGGATTGCTCCCTTATAAAATTGTGGATTGGTAAGAGGATCCTTTAGAAGAGAGATAAATACAATCGTTCTTCGTTTCACAAGTACAAATATAGATACATCAAGTGGGGACTCGGTAATTATTATAGAGTCCCTTTTTTAATCGAATTGGATGAAGGTGAGGGGAATGAATGGATAAAAAAACGAACACGTCACAAGGGTGGGCGATTGCACTTTTTACCATCGGTGTATTTATGGCTGGCCTGGACAATGGAATCATTAGTACAGCCCTAACGACCATCAGTAATTCATTTGAAGTATCTCCTTCATGGGGAGCATGGTCGATTACATTGTACACATTAGGGGTTGCGATTAGTGTTCCGATTATAGGGAAGTTCTCAGATCGGTATGGACGAAGACGACTTTTCTTAATAGAGGTTACATTGTTCGGATTAGGGTCATTGCTCGTTGCCTTAAGTCCAAATTTCGTTTTCCTTCTTGCCGCACGGTTTATTCAAGCGATTGGTGGTGGGGGAATATTTATCATCGGAAGTTCACACATCCTATCTACCTTACCAAAAAAGAAGCAAGGTCGGGCATTAGGATTGCTCGGTGGAATGCATGGACTGTCTGCAGTCATTGGGCCGAATTTAGGTTCGATCGTATTAACCATTACAGGTTCCTGGCATTGGATGTTTTTGATTAATTTACCCATTGCCGCATTCCTCCTTATTGTAGGATATTTTAAAATTGAAGAAACGAAACCTGGAACAGAAAGTGCTCTTGATTTTGGCGGAATTGTCTTATTGTCAGGATCTATATTAGCAATGATGATTGGATTTACCCAATTAGATAGTACTGCATTTTTACAAAGCATTACACATCCATTTGTTTTTGTAGGAGTGATTGGTGGTATATTATTATTTATGTGGTTAATCAATCATGAACGGAATGTTGAGCAAGAAGGTGGAGATCCCATTCTTTCCTTTTCTCTCTTGCGCAAACGTCCATTTCAATTAACGATGTTTTTAGGATTGTTGTCTGGAGGATTTTTAGCAGGGATTATTTTTATCCCAGCATACGTACAACAAGTATTTCAAATTCCTGCAGAACAATCCGGATTTTGGGTAACACCACTTGCACTAGCTTCAGGAATTGGTGCAGGACTTGGTGGATTTCTTACAGACCGGATTAGTGCGACACGAACCGTAATCGTTTCTGGTATGATCGGTGTAGTTGGATTTAGTTTGTTTCCCCTTTGGGTTCACGATGGGTTCTCTTTTACCATTACAAGTATTATTGCTGGGGTTGGATTTGGGATTTTACTTGGGGCTCCACTAAATGTATTAGTAGGAGATAGTGCAAAAGAAACAGAGAAAGGGTCTGCACTTGGAACGTTATCCCTTGTAAGACAAGTAGGATTAACATTGTTTCCAACGATCTACGCTGGGTTTATTACAGGTGGATTTACGAAAGCAGGGACAACCGTTGTTGAGAAATTCCCAGAAAGCATGAATGAACTTGGTCTTAGCACGTCGTCATTCTCCCAAAGTAATCTAGGAGAAACGATTGAAAAAATTGAAACATTACCGAATGAAGAAGTTCGCACGTCTATCATTGATTTCATTTTAACGACAATCAAATCTGGGTACAATTTATTATTTATCGTCTCAAGTCTATTAGCTATTCTAGTAATAGGGGCTGGATATGACTTACATCTTCGAAAAAAAGAATCCTTGACAACTAGACATAGAGGTTAAGAACAAGACGTTCGTTTACATTAAGCCCTCATGAGTTAAAATCATCCCTTTTCGTGATAGATTTTTAACTTGTGAGGGCTTTTCTTATGCTCACGATACGAATTTTTCCATGAACCTAGTCCAGAAGGAGGATAAATGTTCATGAAGGAATCATTACTAAAGTCATTTTTACTAGTAAAATTGTAATGTAATCGCTTGCAAATGAACATTTATTACTATTCTATGATATTTGTAATAAAACTCCATTGATTTGGCCATCCTTGTAATAGACTCTTAACGGTCTTGTTACTGTATTGCCTATTTCCCTGTGATAGGATAGGCAATGTGATAAATTTAAGGAGGGACTACCTATGAAGAAGTATATAGCAATGATTTTTGCTATGGGGGTCATTTTAGCTGGCGTAGCTGCAACATCCGTTTCAGCGAAAGAACATACAGTAGAAAAAGGAGATAATCTTTGGAATATAGCGAAAGAATATAATACAACGGTGGATGCACTGGTTGATCTTAATGATTTATCATCAACGGTCATTCAACCAAATCAAGTATTAAACATCTACCAAGTGCATGAGGTAGAAAAGGGAGAATCCTTATACACCATAGCCAAAGACTATGATGTAACGATTGATGAATTAAGAGAATGGAATGATTTAGAATCAAACCTTCTTTTTGTAGGACAAGAGCTTTCAATAGAAGAATTCGCTGAAGTAGATGGTAATGAGGAAGCTGCAGAAGTAGCGGCCAAACCTGAACCAAAGGAAGAGAAGAAACAGACTGAGAATAAACAAGCTACAGAAAAGAAAGTTGAAGAAGATCAGTCAAGCGAACAAGTAGAAGAAGCTAAGACGCCAGCAAGTAATGAAGGTAAAACAATGACTGTCACTGCGACAGCATACACAGCAGATTGTGAAGGTTGTTCTGGAGTCACATACACAGGGATTGACTTGAGAAATGACCGAAATGCAAAAGTTATTGCTGTAGATCCAAATGTAATTCCGCTAGGCTCAAAGGTATATGTTGAAGGATACGGTGAAGCAATTGCAGGAGATATTGGTGGAGCAATTAAAGGAGATCGAATTGATATCCATGTTCCAACAAAGGACGAAGCATATAACTTTGGCGTACGCGAAGTAGAAATTACAATTTTAGACTAAATTTCTACTAAAAGAATCCACTACACAAAAATGTGTAGTGGATTTTTTAATGGAATGTTTTAGCCGAACGCATGGGAGATTGAAGTAGCATAAAGTTTTTATAGTCTAGTTCACAGATCGGGTGAATTGTATCCTTACCAAAACAAGCTATTTCGATCGATCATGTAGTGTCGAACGTCTCGACGGAATTCATGTTAGAGTGAGGGAGTATAAAATCCCTATGATCTAATTCACAGATCGAGTGAATAGAAAAAAATTAGAAGTAAATAATAAGAAGAAACATTTGTAAGGTGTATTTATATAGTAAACAAATTTTATTAAATGTGGTATAGTGTAGTCAAACCAACGAACTAAAACCTAGTTTGTGTACTCTGTAAATACAGTTGTTTATAGAGCGCTTACAATAAAAGGAGGAATGTATCAATGAGTGCAAAAGTATTAGACGCATTTTTATCGGAAAACATTAATGATTTGAAGAGTAAAGGAATGTATAACGAAATACATCCTGTTCAAGGGCCAAATGGACCGGTGATTACGATTGGAGATCGTAAATTTGTGAATCTATCATCAAATAACTATTTAGGCTTAGCAACAGACGAACGTTTAAAGAAAGTTGCAAAAGAAGCTGTTGATTCACATGGTGTAGGCGCTGGGGCAGTTCGTACGATTAACGGAACGCTAGATTTACACATTGAACTTGAGAAAAAATTAGCTGCATTTAAAGGGACGGAAGCGGCAATTTCGTTCCAATCTGGATTTAACTGCAATATGGCTGCTATTCAAGCGGTGATGAATAAAGAAGATGCAATTTTATCGGATGCTTTAAACCATGCATCGATTATTGATGGGTGCCGTTTATCCCGCGCGAAAATTATTCCATTCGAACATTCAAATATGGATGATTTAAGACAAAAAGCGAAAGAAGCAACGGAATCTGGGAAATATAAAAAGATTATGGTTATTACAGATGGAGTATTCTCAATGGATGGGGACATTGCTAAACTTCCTGAAATCGTTGAAATTGCTGAGGAATTTGATCTAATTACGTATGTAGACGACGCTCATGGATCCGGAGTACTCGGAGATGGTGCTGGAACGGTTAAACATTTCGGTTTAGAGGATAAAGTTGACTTCCAGATGGGTACACTTTCTAAGGCAATTGGTGTTATCGGAGGGTATGTAGCAGGCACACAGCAATTAATCGATTGGCTAAAAGTGGCTTCAAGACCATTTTTATTCTCAACAGCTGTTTCACCAGCAGATGCCGCTGCAAGCATTAAAGCAGTGGAACTTCTTACAGAGAGTACAGAGTTAAATAAGAAGCTTTGGGAAAATAGTAACTATTTACGCCAAGGACTAGCTGATTTAGGGTTTGACATTGGTAAGAGTGAAACGCCAATTATTCCGTGCATCATTGGGGATGAAAATAAAACACAACAATTTAGTGATACATTGTACGAAAAAGGTGTGTACGCGAAAGCAATCGTGTTCCCTACAGTACCACGTGGAACAGGGCGTGTTCGTAATATGCCTTCCGCTGCACATACAAAAGAAATGCTTGATGAAGCATTAACGATTTATGAAGAAGTCGGAAAAGAACTAGGAATCATTCGCTAATACGTTAGTGTGTGGTCATGAACGGAGGATGTATGCAGTATGAAAAAGATACTCATTACCGGAGCAAACGGTCAAATTGGATCTGAATTACTGACACATTTACGTGGGGAGTATGGTGAAGATCATGTTATTGGATCAGATATTCGTCTTCCTAACCATCAATCAGAAGCAGGTTTATTCGAAATTGTTGACGTTACAGATGCAGACCGCTTTTATGAAGTAGCTAAAGAGCACAACGTAGATACGGTGATACATTTAGCAGCACTTCTATCTGCAGCAGCTGAAAAAAACCCTAGAAAAGCTTGGGATTTAAATATGGGTGGGTTAATTAACGCACTTGAAGTTGCACGAGAGCTTGATTTGAAATTCTTTACACCTAGCTCAATTGGAGCATTTGGTCATTCAACACCAAAATACAATACACCACAAGATACATTGCAGCGCCCATCTACTATGTATGGTGTAAATAAAGTATCTGGAGAATTATTATGTGATTATTACTTCCATAAATTTGGAGTAGATACACGAGGTGTCCGTTTTCCAGGGCTTATTTCTTATGTAACTCCACCTGGGGGAGGGACGACAGATTATGCAGTTGAAATTTTTTATGAAGCGACGAAAAAAGGTTCATACACATCTTTTATCGATGAACATACGTACATGGATATGATGTATATGCCTGATGCGCTTCAAGGAATTCAGAAGTTATTAGAAGCAGATCCAAGTAAGTTGATTCATAGAAATGCCTTTAATGTAACAGCAATGTCCTTTTCCCCAAAAGATATTGCTGCTGAAATTCAGAAGCACATTCCATCATTTACAATTGATTATGATGTGGATCCTGCTCGTCAAGAAATTGCAGATAGTTGGCCAAACAGTATTGATGCTACGGCTGCTAAAGAAGAATGGGGATTCAATCCTTCATATGATCTGGCATCTATGACGAAAGATATGCTTTCAAACGTACGTGAAAAAGAAACAAACTCTATTTAAAGATAAAGGTACACCTGTTATAAAAAACATACAGGTGTACTTATTTTTTCTCCCCGTAGACAATTCAGTAATAAATATGCATACTAGAAGAAGTATGTATGAAGGGGGTTCGTATGTCTTTTATCGAAACGTATCAATGGGAAATATTTATTACGTTGGAAGTACTGTCATGGGTATCTCTTATTTTATTTGGATTATTACGGTATTTTTTTAATCAACGGAAAAGAAGTATGGTATTTCTCGTGTTATTTGTCGCGCTCATTGGGATGGAAGCACTGTTTGGTTGGTTCATGTATCTTGAAACTGGAGAAATATCAACCATTCAATTAGTCATCACTGTTTTCGTATTATATGCAATTACATTTGGATTTTCAGATTTTAAAAAGCTAGATCGTTGGATGCGAAAATACATTGGAAAATGGCGTGGAATTGATTTACTTACCGACCAAGACAAATTGATTATGCGACGAAATGAGGACCCTAGATATATTGCCAGGAAATATCGAAGAAGCTCTATGATTCATTTACTAATTTTCGTAAGCGTACAAATTGGTTTTTGGATGTATAGTCTTTCCAGTTTTGAAGAAGCCCTTCCTTATATAAAAGATCTTTCGTGGCTGGGCGCGGATGATTATACGATCACACCTTATGCCAACGACACATTGTACGGAATTTCCCTCATCTGGGGAATTGCCTTTATCGTCGATTTCATTTATTCTTGGTCATATACGTTATTTCCGTCAGATAAAAGTGATTAGCATCACATACTAGAAAATAATGAAAAAAGAGGTGTAGATGATGATTGAAGAAAGATTAAAAGATTTAGGATATACATTGCCAGAAGGACCTTTTCCAGAATATCCTTTTGCAAGCGTTCTCATCTATGAAGGGATGGGATATGTAAGCGGAACTCTTCCTTATGTAGATGGGAAATTACCAAAGACAGGTCAATGTGGGAAAGATGTTTCTATTGAGGAAGGACAAAAACTTGCTGAAACATGTGTACTAAACGCACTAGCCCAATTAAAGAGAAGTCTAGGAAGTTTAGATAACATTAAGCAATTTATAAAAGTAACAGGATTTATTAGTTCAGCGGACGAGTTTACACAACAGGGTGCTGTATTAAATGGTGCAACTGAATTATTAATCGACATTTTCGGGGACAAAGGAAAACATGCACGCTCTGCCGTAGGAACACCTGTTATGCCTGGTGGAACTCCTGTAGAGATTGAGTTTATTGTCGCAGTAGATCAATAACAAGAAAGAGATTTTAATACATATCACTCGTTTCAGATGATAGATTACAACGAAGAGATGATTCTCATGTAGATGAGGGTCATCTCTTTTCACATGTATGCATGTATATTTATGTGCGTTCCATCGTCCACTTAATGGATGAGTTTTGTGCGACCCGGTCACGTTGGAGCGTCCATTGTTCCCTTAGCGGTTGTCTTATGTCTGATTCGGTCACGTTGGAGCGTCTATCGTTCCCTTAATGGTAGACTTTTGTGCGACCCGGTCACGATTGGGTAATTATGAAATTCACTTACATGAAAAATCCCTCCGTTAAGGACTGTTCTCGGGTCCATAATCGTGAGGGATGGGTTTAGATCGAGGAGTGAACCTCTATACTCATAGGATTTATTTTTCTAAAACATTTTCTAGATTCAT
>DATGUV010000126.1:0-3024 GCA_035301025.1 Bacillota bacterium
CGCTCCTTGATCGCCAATTTCCAAATCAAGAATTTCAACCTTTAATGTATCTCCTACTTCCGCCTCTTCTATATACAAAGGACCTGTAGCCGGGTTTACATCATCCCAACCAATATCACTAAACGTCTGGTCTTCACTTTGGATCTTGTTACTAAAACAATCAAACGATTCAAATACGACTGTACTTCCTGAAGGAACTCTTTCGATCGCTTTATTAGATGGTCCAAGAGTTAAAACAAAGTTTTCTTTTGCTATCTTTTTCATGTACATTCTCCTAGATGAATATAATCGTATATCTTCCTCAAATGTCTCATTTAGCTATCTTACGTAAAAAACATGCGACATCTTATGTACTTTAATCAATTTCATAATACATTAATCGCAAAGGAAATCCGAACATTACTCATTGAGCGTATGCTTGTAGGTCCGCTACTTTATCGGTTTTCTCCCAAGTAAACTCCACGTCTTTTCGACCAAAATGCCCATAAGCGGCAGTCTGTTTGTAGATTGGCTGACGTAGATCAAGCATTTCAATAATGCTAGCAGGACGTAAATCAAAGGTTTCCCGTACTGCTTCTTCAAGTACCGCTTCAGAAACAACGTTCGTACCAAATGTATCAATGGCTATGGAAACTGGTTCTGCTACACCAATCGCATAAGCAATTTGTACTTCGCATGTTGTTGCTAGTTTTGCCGCTACAATATTTTTAGCAACATATCGAGCTGCATAAGCTGCAGAACGGTCTACTTTTGTAGCATCTTTACCACTGAACGCTCCTCCGCCATGTCGTGCGTATCCACCATACGTATCAACAATGATTTTTCTTCCAGTAAGTCCCACATCTCCTTGTGGACCCCCGATCACAAATCTACCGGTTGGATTGATAAAATATTTCGTGTCTTCATCTAATAAATGGGCCGGAATAATTGGTGTAATCACATGTGTAAGCAAATCTTCTTTAATTTGTTCAGTTGTTATATCTTCTTTATGTTGCGTAGAAATAACGACTGTATCTACCCGAATGGGTGTGTCATCCTCGTCATATTCCACTGTTACTTGTGTTTTACCATCTGGACGTAAATATGTTAGCGTACCATCTTTTCGCACGTGTGACAGTTGCTTCGCTAATCGTTGCGCTAAAGAAATAGGAAGTGGCATGAGTTCTTCTGTTTCATCACATGCAAAACCAAACATAAGCCCTTGATCTCCTGCTCCAATTGCAGCTAATGTATCTTCCTCTCCACCACGAGCTTCCAGTGCTTCGTCCACCCCTCCTGCAATATCAGGAGATTGTTCATCAATTGCCGTTAAAACAGCACATGTATCTGCATCAAATCCATATTTTGCTCGCGTATAGCCAATATCTTTTATCGTATTTCGAACAATTGTAGGAATATCTACATATGCTTCCGTAGTAATCTCCCCTGCGACTAGTACTAGTCCTGTCGTCACTGTCGTCTCACATGCCACACGTGCAAACGGATCTTTTGCAATAATTTCATCTAAAATTGCATCTGATATTTGGTCACTCATTTTATCAGGATGCCCTTCTGTTACTGATTCTGAAGTAAATAATCTTCTATTCACATGCATCGTTTAAATCCTCCCTGATTTATCTACATATAGCTCATTATCACGGCACACAAATATCGTTTCATTTCACATAATTGATCATCCCGTAGAAATAGAAAAACCTTTCCAAAAAAACTCGAGGAAAGGAATCGACCATCTCCTCTTATTGTTCAAGAACGCATTCTTGCATCAGGTTAGCACCTTTTCACATTGTGATGGTTGCCGGGTTTCACAGGGACTGTCCCTCCACCAACTCCGAATAAGAGTATATGTAATTTTATATGTTAAGCTCTATTTGCTTATGGTACATTTTATCCAAATTCTTAAATGAAGTCAACTGTTGCACACACGCTTGAATCCGTATATAGTAGAAAAGGAATGTGTATGATAGATCTCACATAAATGAATGGCATCAGACGTATGTTAAACTAGTCATCACGACATGTAATTCCGCTACGTCACTTGTAACTAAAAGTTAAATTGAAATAGCTTATTTTGGTAAGGATGAAATTCACTTACATATGAAAGAATTAAATAGTATGGACTATTCATTTAAATGTGTTATACTATTAGTGAACTTATTCCATTCAAGCTAAGTCATTGAATGACGTCGTTTTTAAAGGAAAAGTTTCTCTTTTCCTCAGAAAGTATGAATTGCATCATTATCAGTATAGCTATACTACTACAACATCTAGTTTCAAATGTTCCAAGAAACATACATGTTGTGGTAGAATAGCAGTTAGTAGGTAAGATGGAATTCATAAAATATATTAAATAAAGGTAGGTATACCATGGAACAAACATCATCTTTACACGAATTATTGAAACACCCTCAGGCAAAACACAATTTATCTGTAGCTCAACTTGTAGAAAAAATTCTTTCTAGACAAGAAGGCTCACTAACTTCAACAGGGGCAGTTCGTTCTGAGACAGGTGAATATACAGGTCGGTCTCCACAAGATCGTTTTATCGTTCAAGACGATATTTCTGAAAACAAAGTTGATTGGGGCAATGTGAATAAACCTGTCTCAAAAGAAGTCTTTCATCGCCTATACGATAAAGTGACAGCATATTTAAAAGAAAAAGATGAACTATTTGTGTTAAACGCATTTGCAGGAGCGGATGAAAAGTACCGCCTTCCCGTTCAAGTCATTAATGAATTTGCATGGCACAACTTATTTTCACGTCAAATGCTTATTCGTCCAACTGCGGAAGAACTAACATCTCATGAAGCGGAATTTACAATTATTTCTGCCCCATCTTTTAAAGCTGACCCAGCTATAGATGGTACAAACTCAGAAGCATTTGTGATTATTTCTCTGGAAGAACGTGTGATTTTAATTGGTGGAACGGAATATGCTGGTGAAATTAAGAAGTCTGTATTCTCGATTATGAACTACTTATTACCACAACAAGATGTTTTATCGATGCACTGCTCAGCAAACGTAGGT
>DATGUV010000127.1:0-2055 GCA_035301025.1 Bacillota bacterium
TATCTCTGTACTTACCATTTTTATTTCTGTGTATATACCAGCGAGAAGGGCGTCTAAAATCTCAGCAATTGATGCCATTCGTCAGTCGGAGGATATTAAACTAACCAATAAAAAAGTGAAAACTTCAACACTCGTACGGAAACTTTTTGGTTTTGAAGCGGAAATCGGTCTTAAGAACTTAAAACGAAACAAGAAACGTTATATAGCTACCGTTTTTTCATTATTTATTAGTATTGTTTTATTTCTATCTGTTTCTTTTTTCACGGACACATTGAAGCGAACGGTAGTGCTAACACAAGACGGCTATAATTATGATATAGCGGTATCCTTTGATCGGGATGAGCAATTAACGAAACAAGATCAGGAAATAATCGAAGAAATAAATCAATTTCCAGATGTAACGGATTCCAATTTAGTACGCTCTGGATGGTTAAATATTCATGTTGATGCAACCTATATTCCAGAAGAGTCGAGAGATCAAATAGTAGAGGAATATTCAAGTGATACAGAAGTTCCTTTCGGTGTACATTACTATGTTTTTGAAGATGACGCCTTGGAAAAATTCGCAGATGAAGCTGGTGTCCCATCTCAGCAACTGCACGATACGGATTCCATTCAAGGAATCATCATTAATTGGACGTCAATTATTGATCTAGACGAAAACGTATACAAAGAACAACGTGCCATTGATATTAAACAAGGAGAGGAACTTGCATTAGTGGTTGATAATTATGATGACGAGAGTGTTCATCTTGGTCAACTAACAGTTGCTGGAATTTCGGATTCATTTCCAATGGGAGTTGAACCCATTCGGTACGATCCAGGTGTGAACGTTATTATCTCTGAGACGGCTTATGAACAACTTCATATCGAAGAAAACGACTTTATTTTTCCGCCGTATTACAAACTTTATCTAACATCATCTGATGCGATAGCAACTGGTGATGAAATAACGGCATTAGAATATCCTGGTCTCAGTATGTTTAATATTTCTAAAATGAACCAAGATGATCAACAATTTACGTTTGTTATATCCGTGTTTGCCTATGGGTTTATCACGCTCATTACACTTATATCCGTAGCGAATATTTTCAATACAATCACAACAAGTATTGCTCTTAGAAAACGTGAATTTGGGATGTTAAAATCTGTTGGAATGACGCCAAAAGGATTTAATAAAATGATTCGGTATGAAAGTATTTTTTATGGATTAAAAGCGTTATTGTACGGCCTACCAGTTAGTATTGGGTTCATGTATTTGATGCATATCGCATTATCAGAAGGATTCGTATTAACCTTTAAAATTCCGTGGATACCAATTGGAATTGTGATTGTTGCAGTCTTTGTAATCGTAAGTATATCGATGGTTTATGCAAGTGCGAAGCTGAAAAAACAAAACATTATTGATGCGTTGAAACAAGAGAATATGTAACAAATAAGTGCTGCCTCTAGCTTTGAGGCAGCACTTGTGTTTGTTAATTCCCGTACTTTTTCTTCAACATCTCATATACATCAGGAGCTACTTTATGCAAGCGAGCAGGCTTCCAGTCCTTATTTAGCCACATGTGGAGAGAAGTCCCTGTTGCGAGTAACTCTGAAGCTACCTCCCCTTTAGAATCCTCTTGATTTCTGCGCACTTCATAAGAAAATTCAAATCGTGCAGGTGAGAAACTTGTAATCGATGTTGTAATCGTTAATAAATCATCATAATGCGCAGGTTTCCGGTATTGTACATGGACATCAAGAACAGGGAGAAGAAGGCCTAATTCTTCCATATCCTTATAGGCAACTCCCTCACTTCGCATCATTTCTGTTCGCGCAATCTCAAACCAACTAATGTAATTCCCGTGATGTGCCACACCCATTTGATCTGTATCTTTGTAATGTACACGCATATCATATGTAAATGATGTTTCTGACATCGAACTCAACTCCATCTCTTTTACTTTTTACGTTTTTCTTCTGCCAGTTCTTTTAGACGGAACTTTTGAATTTTTCCAGTACTAGTCATTGGCCAATCTTTTCCCTCAATAAACCAAACGTGGCGGGGAATCT
>DATGUV010000128.1:0-10622 GCA_035301025.1 Bacillota bacterium
AGTTTTAAACATTGCTCATACATGTCCCTTGTACTGTTTGTATGGGTATTTATCGAAGTAGAACGTGAGAACCCTCCACGATCTTCTGAATAGCCAATACTTACACTAATCGTACGTCCAGACATGTGCTTAGAACGGGCCCGCCAACATACTTCCTCCACAAGATCTAGCATACAAATTTTTACATCAGCAAACGTATAGTCGCGTAACAGTGTAATTCCATTGCTGAAGCTTTTGCGTTCGGTATGGATAAAATCACCAAACACAGGGCTTAAATCAACTCCCCATGCATGCCAATACAACTGTTCCCCCATGACACCATATATGTCTTTCAATTTCTCCTTATCATACATAGCGAGATCTTTTAACGTATACATACCTAGATTGTTCAAATTACGTGTCATTCGGCTACCTATCCCCCAAATTTTTTGAATAGGGGAAGGCCATAATAATGCGGGGACATCTTCATATGTGCATTCGGCAATCCCTTTTTTCTTTGCATGTAAATCCATGACCACTTTTGCTAAAAACTTATTATCCCCAATTCCAATGGAACATGTCAGTCCAAAGCAATGTAAGATTTCTTCTTTAATTCTTTGGGCAACTTCAAGTCGATTTCCAAATAGTTGCTCAAGTCCATTTGTAGTAATCCACATTTCATCTACTGAATATGTGTGAATAGCTTCTTTAGGAGCATATTTATACAGCAATTTTGTAATTTCGATAGACACATCTAAATAATCTTGCATATGTGCTTGCACAATATAGATTTCAGGATCATCTGGCAAATCAAAAAAACGACTTACATTACTAATACCATGTGTCTGTTTCAACATCGGAGAAGCGGCGAGGACGATACTTCCGCTTCTATTAGGGTCACCAACAACTGCGACCATTTCTTTCATGGGATCAAGACCTAATTTTAACGCCTCTACACTTGCATAAAAAGAGCGGATATCGATGCAGAGAATATCGTTTCGGGGATATTGTGAGTAATCCATTGTTTTCATCCTCCATAAAATAGAACGTGTGTTCTTATTATAAGGTAAATATGAAATATTTCAATAGGAAAAATCAGCCATTGGAACAAGTGACTTGGTGTGTATCTAATTTCACCTCTCAGGATATGGGCCTAAAGAAGATAATAAAAGTACATCCGGTATGTATACATGAATGAATTTCATAATAACCAAAAACAGCTCCCTCACTACACATGTAGTTTCAAGCGATTTAACAGAACTACATGTGGTAGTGAGATATCGTAACATACGTATTATGGAATTCATTCACATAAGATAACCAAAAGTTGGTGAAGCCTAACTTTTGGTTGGACATACAATTTCGTTTCGGTAAGATTTGTTACTTCTTGGAATGAAATAATCTTTTCTTTTGTGTGTTTTTTTCTATATGGGAGAGAAGATCTTCTATATGATGCAATACCGTTAATTGTTCACTCAATAATTTGTTTATATGGGACTTTTCTATTTCTTCCTTTGGTATTTTTGCATCTTCTTTCATAGACTTTATTTGCTCTTCAATATAAGTTAAGTCAAACAAATCGGTTTGAAATGGACTTTGTTTAACCATTAAAATCATCCTGTCGGCAACGTTCTTCGTTTACATCTCTAACGACTTGTAAATTGGGTGTTTTTGTAATAACTGGTCTGGTTACTGTTAAATTTGTTGATAATACAACTTTAAACACAATATTTGCTACACTAACTCCTAGCGCTTCAACCCCTTGAATGACAACCGATTCAATTTTAAAAGGAGATTCATTTACTGTGTCTTCTGGACATATTCCAGGAGAAGAAGTTTCTTGTTGAAAGGGAAGGTTTATTTGGATAGGAAGCTGGAGTCCTACAACATTAATATTGGCTGGTAAATACCCTGTGTTGATCACCATACCGTTTACGACTGTAACTTGGCTGACGAGGCCACTTAAATCAGGAGTCAGTGTAATGAGTGGAGAAATAACACCACCTGGTCCGACTGAAATAATATCCCCTAACGTGGAAACAGGAATAGATAACTCGGCGACTTTATACACTTTTTCAGACAAAACAAGTGAATCTACGACTACGCAATCTGTTGATAATTGGGGAGGGCAAGGTTTCGTTTCAAATGACTCACACTCAGGACAAGACTTTTGCTGGCAATTATGTGCGTTTCTTTGATTCGTTTCTTTCTCTGACATACATAATCATCCTTTCTAGTTTTAATATATGTATATGAGGCTTCCAATTCTATGAATAAGCACTTGTCCACAAGTTCCCTGAATTGATTCAAATAGCTTACGATAAACGTGTAGAGCAGGAGTAGATGGAGGTATATTGTGTGAAAAACAAAAAAACCTTACGATTCCTAAAGATAGGGTATCGCAAGGTTTTGATAGATTGTTGAATGATATGACGATTATTTACGTGAGTAGAACTCAACGATTAATGATTCGTCAATTTCAGGTGATAATTCTGAGCGTTCAGGGTAACGAGTATATACGCCTGATAAAGCATCTTCATCAAATGTTAAGTACTCTGGAACCATCTGGTTTGCTTCAACTGCTTCTTTGATGATGTCTAATTTTTGAGAACGTTCACGTAAGCTAATTTCTTGTCCTGGTTTCACGCGGAATGATGGGATATCTACACGAGATCCATCTACGACTACGTGGCCATGGTTTACAAGTTGACGAGCTTGTCTACGCGTACGTGCAAGACCTAAGCGGTAAACTAGGTTATCAAGGCGAGACTCTAAAAGAATCATGAAGTTTTCACCATGAATACCTTTCATTTTTCCAGCTTGATCAAAAATAGAACGGTATTGACGCTCATTTAAACCGTACATATAACGAAGCTTTTGTTTTTCTTGTTGCTGTAAACCATATTCAGAGATTTTTTTACGCTGTGTTGGACCATGTTGTCCTGGAGCATAAGGGCGTTTCTCTAATTCTTTCCCAGTACCTGTTAACGAAATGCCGAGACGACGGGACTTTTTCCATAAAGATCCTGTAAAACGTGCCATTGGACATTTCCTCCTTTATTATGTTTTTGCATAAAATGAAGTATATGTGATCCAAAGCGCCAACCATTATATTTTCATGTACCATCGCTCCAGCAGCAGAGAGTTACACGATACACCTCTTTGTTTAGAGGAATACAATGCGAATAACGAATGTTCACGAAAGCTACCTTATATTTTACACAAAGTATATTGTATCTGTCTTAAGCGGAGAAGTCAAGGTTTAAATGATAATTGGAATAGAAGAGACATGTTAGATGCAAATAAATGCAATAAAATATGTTTCAAAAAACATTTTCTAATGTATTGCTAGGAATAATTACCTATTTATTGTATAATAAAAAGAGAATATAGGACATTAGACTTATGCCGACGTGACGTTTTATGAATAATTGAAAAAGGTGATAATGATGGTGAAATCGATGAATATAATAGAAAAGTTACATCAAAAATATTTTGATTTACTAACAGATGCACCATGGTATACATACGAACGCACAGTTCAGCAAGTTGTTGCGGCAATTCGTTCAATTACAAATATGTCTTATGTGTCTATTGTTATCCAAAAAAATTGGAGCAATGCCTCAGGACACATTACCGAAGAATATAGTCCTCAAACGAGTCAACTGTTTCGAGAATATTCAAGGATATATCTAAAGAAGGTTTTAGAACAGATCCATGTACATAGTGATGCTGCATTAGAAGAGAACATGCATATATTTGATGTAGATGATGAGCAAAAAGAACAAGACGTTTTTCATATGATCCCGCTACATATATCAGATGTGTCAGCTGGGTATTTAATGTGTATTTATAAAGAGAATGAGCATAGTACATGGTTTATTCAACAATTACAGAAAAACACAGAACAATTATTAAAGACTGCCAAATGGGTGAATGACAAACGTGAAATGAATGAAAAAAATGAATTTTTATTTGAGCTTACGTCCGAATTATATACCTCTGTAGACCAAACATTTATTTTAAGGGAAGCAATTTCAGCTCTAGAATATGTGTATCCTAACTTCACATATACATTACTCTTATCACAAGATTATCAAGCAGATGATTCTTTACCGATTCAAATGATTGAATATAGTGGAGATTATACAAAGCGAGTGAGTACAGATGTGTTTATTTCGGGTGATACACGTATAGAGAAAGGATTAGAAGAAGAAAGTTATTTATATACACCCTTACCAGGGAAACAAGGAATATATGGTGTCCTACAAATAAAAGTAGATAAAGGCATTCAACTGCCTGAGGAGGAGATTCATTTTATAACACTTTTTTCCAATGTAATTGGAGAAGCGTTGGAAAATGCAATTTTATACGAGAACTCCAAACACCTTGCCTCAGACCTGAAGCTAATTAATGAAGTGACACATACATTACATTCAAATTTAAAATTACCAGAAATTATCTCAGTCATTAAAAAACAGGTGACAAACATTTGTGATCCAACCCATATTGGCTTTGTGTTTTTTAGCCAAGAAGCACATTCAAAAGCACAACAAATTGATATTCTTCAAGGCAGTACTCCCTATTTCTTTCAGAATGAAGGTCAATATTTTATTGAAGAAATGATATCGATCGCTCGAGAACAAAAAGAACCTTTATTTAAAGCGGATTTTAAGACAGATACCTATGAACTTCCATTTCGTTCAATCATTTCTCTTTCAATGTTTCATGCCGGACAAGTGATAGGGATTGTGACCATCGGACATGAACAATCATCTGCTTTTTCATTTGAAAGTTTTAAAATAATGAAAACGCTCATTCAAAATACTACATTAGCTTTAATGAATAGCGTCTTAAAAGATAAACTTGAACGAGCAGTCATTACAGATTATTTGACGAAATTATATTCTAGAAGTTATTTAGATGAAAAAATCGACTTGTATATGGAAGTCGATTCTGAAGGAGCGTTAGTGTTATTTGATATTGATGATTTTAAACATATCAATGATGTACATGGACACCAAGTGGGAGATCAAGTAATTGTTCAAGTAGCAAATATATTAAAAGCAAATACACGAAAGCATGATGTTGCTGCTCGTTGGGGAGGAGAGGAACTAGCCCTTTATTTACCTCATGCATCCATAGAAGAAGGAGTGCGCGTAGCGAGGGAGATTCGAAAGAAAGTGGAACAAGAGACACATCCTTCAGTTACCTTATCTTCAGGTGTTTCTTATTGGAATTTAATGACGAACCACAATGTAGACACGTTATTTATCGAAGCCGATAAATCCTTATATAAAGCTAAAGAACGTGGGAAAAACCAAGTTGTCTATACATCAGAGATGACAAGTGAAGGCAAAAGTCGACAATCCGTGTCGAAAGAAAATAAAAGGAATTTTAAATAGACTGTCGTATATATGGACATAAAGGGGTGTCTATATGAACGATCGAACGACGAAAGATCGAGTAGTCGACGCAGCGATTCAATTGTTTTTTCAAAAGGGATTTGATGCAACGTCTACACGAGATATTACAAATAGAATACGTGTGAATGGTTCGCTCATAAGTTACCATTTCAATGGCAAACAAGGGCTACTTGAAGAGATCGTCGTTTCCTATTATGAGGGGTTGATCCATTGTATAGAAACATCGATGGATCAACCCATTCATTCAGTCAAGGAATATGTGAAAGAAGTAGTCAAAGAGATCTTTCTTTTTAAATATCGCCATTTTTATGAATCGACCATTGTACATAGGGAGCTGGCCCTTGATTCAACATTTGTACGGGAAGTATTAACCACGTATATTCAAAAAGAAAATTATTATTTGACGCGTTTGTTTACAGTGGAACATGAGCATCAAGTACCTTTATATGTAATGCAATTAAAAGGAATGCTGATTTCTCCTTTTTTATTGCACCATGAATGGAAAAAAGATACATTTTCACGAAAAGTAGACAGACGCTTATGTCTCCATTACATTACACATATCCATCAATGGATTGATTCCATTGAAAGTATTGAAAATAATATTCCAACGCTGCGTTAAATGCCATTTCTAACGTTTTTGAGACGGCTTTTGACGCTTTTTTTTTGAAAATGTAAAAAAAACTGATAAACTAAAGGAAAATAGAAAAAAGTTAACCAAAATCGCGTATTACATGGTATCATAATGTATATATAGAATTTTATAGACATTATAACCCTCTGAGAGTGAAACATCCTCTTACAGAAATAGAGTTAGGAGGCTTCGAATGGAAATTATTATTGGGATTATTTTAGTCGTTATTGTATTAATTATTATTGGCTTAATTCTTCGTAAAAAAGTATATGATTCAGTCGATGAGCTAGAGAGCTGGAAGTTAGACGTCATGAATCGGAACATTGGTACCGAGCTTTCACGGATTAAGTCATTAAACTTATCTGGTGAAACTCAAAAGAAATTTGAATCATGGAAAGGCCAATGGGAACATATCGCTGCAACTGACCTCTCACATGTAGAAGAATATTTATTTGATGCAGAAGAAGCAGCAGACCGATACAGATTTCCATCCGCTAAAAAAGCTCTCCAACAAGGCAATAAAGTATTACATAGGATAGAAAAAGATTTAGAAAGTATGTTGGAAGAATTGGATGTACTTCTTAAAAGTGAACAATCTAGTCGACAAGGCGCCGAAGAAATTACGCCTGTTGTAAAAAAATTACAAAAGACGATGTCACAAGAAAGATACACATTTGGAAAGGCAGATCGAGTGTTTGAAAAGCGCATCCAGGAAATTGAAGAAGATTTACAGCAATATGAAACATATGTAAATGAAGGGGAGTATTCACAAGCCCAACAACTTGTGGAAGAAACCGCTGAAAAAACAACTCAACTTGAAGAAGAAATGGCACTTTTCCCTGAGTTGTTACACATGTGTAAGCAAGTACTGCCTGAGCAGATCAAAGATGTGAAAAATGGTATTGAAGAAATGCGTGAAATGGGTTTTCACATTCAAGAACTTGGTGTAGAAAAAGACCTTGAGCAATATACGAAAGAAATTGATACATGTGTAGAGTCATTAGATAAAGGTGTCATCGGAGAGATTCCAGCAACACTTGAAGAAGTAGAAGCGAACATTAAAGATATTTATACTATTTTAGAAAAAGAAGCCCTTGCCAAAAATTATATTGAATCTAAGTATTTAACATATTTTGCTACGTTGGAACAAATTAAAAAGACCTTTGCAACGACACAAGATGAAATCAAACGATTACGCGAAACATACTTTTTAGAAGATGATTACATGGAGCAATTTTTAACGTTGGAAAAAACAATTCAACAACTAGATGTCCAAAGTAAAGCTTTTAAAAAGGATATGGAAGAAAATCTTGCTACCCATTCGGATTTAAGGGCACGATTGGAAAAAGGCCTTGAGCAAATGGAAGAATTAAAAGATGAACATGTAGCATTTACAGAGTCGATTCATAATTTACGAAAAGATGAGCTCGCTGCAAAAGAAACACTTACAGATTTACGTGAAGAGCTACAATTTATTCAACGTCAATTAAAGAAAAGCAACATTCCAGGAATTCCTACATTTATTTTAGGGAGAATGGATGAAGCGGTAGAAAGAAATGAGAAAGTCGTGTACATATTGAATAAGCAACCATTAGATATGGGTGCAGTACAACATGCGTTAACGGAAGCAAAAAGAACGATTAAGCAGTTGTCTGATGAAGTTGAACTAAGTATTGATCAAGCAAACTTAACAGAACATGTCATTCAATATGCGAATCGTTACCGTAGTTCGCATCCAATTTTAGCAGCTAAATTAAAAGAATCTGAGCGTTTATTTAGAAAATATGAGTACGAACTTGCACTTGAACACGCGGCAGAAGCGATTGAAGAAATTGAACCAGGTGCTTTAAAACAAATTGAACGATATCAAAGTGAATTTGCATAAGAGTTACTGACAGGCTGCCTTATCGAGTAGGATGAGGTCAGCCTGCTGTTCTGTTCATGAAAAAAAGGAGTTTTTAAAAGTGATTTATTTAGACAATAGTGCCACAACAGTCGTTGATTCCTCTGTCTTAGAAAGCTATACAAATGTTGTCACCCAATTATTTGCAAATCCCTCTTCCATTCATGGATTAGGCAGTGAAGTAGAAGCGATGCTTTCAAAAGCAAAATCTCAAATCGCTCAATTGCTGCACATTCAAGAAGATGAAATCATTATGACTTCAGGTGGAACAGAAGGGAATAATTTAGCAATCAAAGGAATTGCGCATGCTCGAAAAAGACGAGGAAACCATATTATTACGACAGTGGTTGAGCATCCTTCTGTTTATGAGACGTGTCAATCTCTGGAAAAAGAAGGATTTGATGTAACATATTTACCTGTGAATGAATGGGGCATCATACAAATAAGTGATTTAGAAGAAGCAATAACCGATGAGACGATTTTAGTTACCGTGATGCATGTCAATAATGAAATTGGAAGTGTGCAACCGATTGAAGAAATTGGGCGACTTCTAAAGAAACATTCACATGTTGCATTTCACGTGGACGGAATCCAGAGCATTGGAAAAATCCCTATCCATCTAAAACGGTGGAATATTGATGCGTGTACATTTTCAGCCCATAAAGTGCATGGTGTCAAAGGAACAGGGATGCTGTACAAACGTAAAGATCTTCACATTGTTCCCTTATTCAACGGAGGCAGTCAAGAACAAGGATTTCGTCCAGGAACGGAACATGTTGCAGGCATCATATCTTTTGCTCGTGCATTAAGAATTGCTTTAGAAAAACAACAGAACAAGAACGAACATATACGTGGAATCTCAGCTATGCTATACAAAGAACTAGAGGATTTTCCTTTTGTACAGATAAATAGTTCTCAGGAGAATGGATCCCCATATATTTTTCATTTCTCTGCTCCAGGTTTAAAACCTGAAGTACTCATTCATATGCTTGGTGAAAAAGAGATTTTTGTCTCGACAAAATCTGCATGCTCATCCAAGACAAAAGACGAAAGTAGAGTACTCCTTGCATGTGGACATGACAATCAGCGAGCTGCTACAGGGATAAGAGTTAGTATGTCCTATGAAACAACACATAAAGAAATAGAAACCTTTATTCAATCTTTACAAACTGCAATAAAACGATTATCAAAAGTAATGGAGTAGATATTATGAATTATGATCACATTTTAATTCGCTATGGTGAACTTGCCTTAAAAGGTAAAAATAAACGCATTTTTTTACAACAATTACAACAACATATCCAACACAAGCTAAAAAGTTTTAAACAAATAAAAGTAACACAAACCCAAGGAAGAATGTTTATTATATTAAATGGTACAGATCCTGAACCCATATTTGACTTATGTCAAAAAATCTTTGGTATTTCAAGTATGAGTGCTGCTATTAAAGTAGAAAATGAAGAAGAAGCGATCAAAGAAGCATCTTTATATGCATTAAATCAATCAACCAATGCCCAAACATTTAAAGTCGTCTCAAGACGCGTAGACAAAACGTTTCCAATCCAGTCCCAGGAATTTAACCATATATTAGGTGGGCATCTACTCAAGAATACGACCGGAATAACAGTAGATGTACACAACCCTGATGTAGAAATTAATGTAGAAGTCAGGAATGAAGGAACATATATTACATCTCAAGTCATTAAAGGACTAGGTGGATTACCTGTAGGATCAAGCTCAAAAACGTTGCTTATGATGTCTGGTGGAATCGATAGCCCAGTTGCAGGATATTTAGCAATGAAGCGCGGTGTGGAAATAGAGGCCATTCATTTTCACTCTCCACCATATACAAGTGATCGTGCGAAGCAAAAAGTACTTGATTTAACGAAAAAGTTAACAGTGTACGGCAAGAAAATTCGCGTCCATCTAGTTCCATTTACGAAATTACAACAAGCAATTTTTAAAGAAATTCCTGATGGGTATACAATGACAGTTATGCGTAGAATGATGATGCGCATTAGTGAGCAAGTGTGTCATGAAAGAAAAATATTATCCATTACAACTGGAGAAAGTTTAGGACAAGTCGCAAGTCAAACGATGGAAAGTATGAACGCAATCAATGCGGTAACGAATCTCCCAGTTCTTCGGCCGCTTATTACAATGGATAAATCCGAAATCATTCATATTTCAGAGACAATCGATACGTATGATATATCGATTCGACCTTATGAAGATTGTTGTACTATTTTTACGCCAAAGGCTCCTAAGACGAAACCGAAAAGAGATCGTGTAGCATTCGCGGAAGAATCTTATGACTTTACACCGTTGATTGATGAAGCATTGCAGAACATTGAAGAAGTCGTTATTAGCGATGAAGCAGAAGAGTCGTCCACACGTAATCAATTCTTATAAATGAAAAGATTGATTTAGAAACAAATACCAATATAAACTATGAATGAATTCACCTCTTTTTACACATTATATACGTACCAAGGAGGTGAATGACCATGGCAAACAGAAATTCAAACCAATTGGTAGTCCCTGGTGCTGAACAAGCATTAGACCAAATGAAAACTGAAATTGCACAAGAGTTCGGTGTGCAACTTGGAGCAGATTCAACATCACGTTCAAACGGTTCTGTTGGAGGAGAAATTACAAAGCGTTTAGTACAAATGGCCCA
>DATGUV010000129.1:0-2887 GCA_035301025.1 Bacillota bacterium
GGAACGGGAACATTGGAGCGCCCAGCGTGACCGTCTGAGACGTGCGAGAGCTTAAACAGGAACATTGGAGTGCCCAGCGTGACCATCTGGGAGTTGCGAGAGCTTAAACGAGAACATTGGAGCTCCGATCCTAACTCTCAAATGACATTTCCTCATTTCCACCCCAAATTGTTAGCTGAAATTCCCTTTTCATTTTTTCTTTCAATCTCTTTTTTCAAACAACAATGAATAACATATGGTAGAATGTACGTGGAGAAAGGTGGAACGTACATGCTTAAACAAAGTACCCAAGTATTACAGTCTTATTTTGGATATCCATCGTTTCGAACTGGACAAGAAGAAACGATTTCATATATTTTACAACGGGAAAACACTTTAGCAGTGATGCCTACAGGAAGTGGAAAATCTATTTGTTTCCAAGTTCCAGGGTTAGTTATGGGTGGGACTGCCCTCATAATTTCCCCACTTATTTCACTAATGAAAGACCAAGTGGATGCGCTGGAATCTATTGGAATTGCTGCCACATATATTAATAGTTCTCTAACAAAAGAGGAGCAATTTGAGCGATTGCGAGGGATTGAGCAAGGGAAATATACATTTGTCTATGTAGCACCTGAGAGACTCGAGGTCCCTTCATTCTTGCGCGTCATCCGTTCTTTACATATTCCATTTGTTGCTTTTGATGAGGCTCATTGTATTTCCCAGTGGGGACATGATTTTAGACCGAGTTACCGATCGGTGCTTCCTACACTACAGCAACTACCAAACATTGAAACATATGTAGCATTAACAGCAACAGCGACAAAGCAAGTGATCAAAGACATACAACAATTGCTGCATATTGATGATTCCCACGTTGTTCAAACCGGATTTGCTAGAGATAATTTATCTTTTCATATATTAAAAACTGCTGATAAATGGACGTACATTAGAAGGTATATTGCTGAGCGAAAAGAGGAGTCTGGCATTATTTATACGGCTACCCGTAAACAAGCTGATCAATTATATGACCAGCTGAATCGTGCAGGAATGAAAGCAGCAAAATATCATGCAGGAATGAACGAACAAGAACGGCAAGACGCACAAAATGCGTTTATTTATGATCAAGTAAATGTCGTAGTAGCGACAAATGCCTTTGGAATGGGCATTGATAAATCCAATGTACGTTTTGTCATCCATTATGCTATGCCAATGAATATTGAATCTTATTACCAAGAAGCTGGACGAGCAGGGAGAGACGGGGAACCTAGTGATTGTATTTTATTGTTCACCCCTCAGGACATTCGGATGCAACAGTTTCTTATTGACCAATCGGATATGGATGAAGATGCACGACAACTTGAATACCGCAAATTACAAGCAATGATCAATTATTGTCATACACATAATTGTTTATCTACATATATTCGCACCTATTTTGGCGAGCGTGTTGAAGATACCGAGTGTACCCGTTGTACAAACTGTACCGCTCAAGTTGAAAAAACAGACATTACCGAAATGGCACAAATGATTCTTTCCTGTGTGAAACGAATGGATGAACGATTTGGAATTGCCCTCACAGCAAAAGTGTTAAAAGGCTCCAATGATCGACGGATTCATTCCTACCGTTTACAAAAATTGTCCACGTACGGAATTATGAAACAGTACACGGAAAAGGCCATTACTGAGATGATTCAATTTCTCGTAGCAGATCAAATCCTTGGAACTGCTGAAGGGAAGTTTCCGACTTTACTACTGAATAAACAATCCGTAGAAGTGTTAACTGGGCAAAAAGAAGTGTGGATGGCTACTCCTCATATTCCTAAACAAGAACAAGCCGATTTCAATGCACAATTGTTCAACGTATTGCGCACACTTCGTAAAAAAGTTGCAGATGAGGACGGTGTACCACCATATGTTCTTTTCTCAGATGCTACGTTACGGGATATTTGTAGATACTTCCCGAAATCACGAGATGAAATGCTTGATATTAAGGGAATTGGTCCGAAACGATATGAACAATATGGAGAGCTTTTCTTGGGAGAAGTTACGAAATGGTTGGAGGAAAACCCACAAGATAACAAACGTGTACAAATCCAGGCATCTGCCAAACCTGGTTTTATCATGCAGAAAAAAGAAGAACCTGATGAACCGAGTCATATGATTTCTTATGCGTCGTTCCAATCAGGCTCATCCATTAAAGATATTGCCGTGCGAAGAGATTTAACAGAACAAACGATTGAAAACCATTTATTCAAAGCTTTTGATCAAGGCTTTCCTCTTGCATGGGGAACTTTCTTCAACACGGAGCAAGAAAAAGAAGTATTAGAAGCGCGGGAACAAGTGGAAGAACAAAAACTGTCCCTTATGAAAGAAAAACTTCCTGGAACGTATACGTATAGAATCATTAAAGCAGTTCTCGTGAAAAATGGATTGTTTTCGTGAGACCTGAATGAATTTCATAATGACCAAAATTAGTTAGTTGAATACCGCGTGTAGTAATAAAATAGCATAACATACGTATGGTGAAATTCATTGAATAGAATCATCTACAAGTGAAATAAGAATTTCACCATCTTAAAAAACGGAATTTTTAAGATGCAAATACCCCCAAAAGCAGGTGATATTGTTCTGCTTTTTGGGGGGTATTTGCACTACTTATGTCTTCATTATTTCACATCAATTGCCCACGTACCGTTTTTAAAGACTGCTTCTGTTTCGCCATTTTCCAGTACTCCATCAATGTCCATCTGATCAGAACCAATCATGAAGTCTACGTGTGTTAAGCTATCGTTAATTCCCGCTTCGTCTAACTGTTTTTCATCCATTTTATCTCCGTCAGTCATGTTTGTAGGATATGCTTTTCCAAGTGCGATATGCACCGATGCATTCTCATCAAACAATGTGT
>DATGUV010000130.1:0-2630 GCA_035301025.1 Bacillota bacterium
GCAAGAAGTTTTCGTCTTTGTATCATTAGATGGTCCTGGAAAAATTTCTTATGAATGATTAAAATAATATATAACTTGTTCACTATAAACTTTAAAATGAGAAGGGTGAAGTATGATGAACTTTAAATCTTTGCTTTATAAGTTATTGCGTATCTCGAATGACGTGAATGCAATAAAGCGTGGAAAGATAGGTAGGAGAATTCTCAGACGTATTGCGGGAAAGTCAACAGGAAAGTTGTTTAGAAAACTGTTTAAATAGTCTCTTTATGTTTTTTCCATTAGGATACCTAATACGATTATATCTATAACGAGGTATTAAGTCGGCTAATAGTTTTCTTTCATCCACTTACCACTTTCAAAATGAAACTATTAATATTGATGTAACTTTAGCGGACTTCTTCAAACAAAAAACCCCTGCTAACCATAGCAAGGGTTGTATCACTTATCTCTTATTATTTTCACTCGGAACAGAATTGTGTCGCTCCCCACGATCGAGAGCTGCAATTTTCTCCATATCTCCATCACTAAGCTCGAAACCAAAAACATCTAAGTTTTCCTTCATACGTGAAGGGGTTACTGTTTTGGGAATAACGATGACATCGGATTGTAGATGCCAGCGCAGGATGATTTGTGCGGGTGTTTTTCCGTGTGCTTCAGCTAATTCGTTAATAACAGGATCTTCGAGCACTTTAGTACCATTCATTAATGGACTATAAGCTTCGAGCATGATCCCATGTTCCTTGCAAAATTGTTTCAGTTCTTTCTGTTGTAAATAAGGATGGCACTCGACTTGATTCACAGCCGGTACAATGTCACATTCATCCATAATTCGTTCCAGGTGCTCGATATCAAAGTTGCAAACACCAATCGATTTGGTGCGGCCATCCTTGTATAACTTTTCAAGTGCTTTATATGTTTCTACATATTGATCGTACTTAGGTGTTGGCCAATGAATGAGGTAGAGGTCAACATTATCAAGGCCGAGCTTATCAAGGCTACGGTCAAATGCTTTTAGTGTATTTTCATAACCATGATCGGCATTCCATACTTTTGTTGTAATAAATAGGTCTTCGCGCGCGACACCACTATTCGCAATCGCCTCTCCAACGCCTTCTTCATTTCCGTACACTTTTGCTGTATCAATGAGGCGATATCCTGTCTCAAGTGCTTTTTCAACGGCAACGAGTGCTTCGTCATTTGGCACTTTCCATACGCCATACCCTAATTGAGGAATTTTAAGATCATTATTAAGTGTTTTATAATGCATATGATCCCATCCTTTCTTTTCTATTATTTTTAGCTTATCACAAGGTTAAGAAAAATTGCATTTTAAAGAAGGTGTTGGACTTGCTGTTTCCCAATAAAGACTTATAACATATTTATTAATCATCCTCAATATTATATAGTAAGGAAGAATGAATAAAACTTAATAAAGGATGTGTACATGTTATGATTTTTAAAAAAGGTTTAAGGAATACAGTGCTTGTCTTCCTTATGGTAATACTGACATCATTGCCATTTTCAACCGAACATCTAACATTACTTGAAGCAACATCCGAAGATAAGAAACCAGAGAATAAGGTTGAACGTTCATCATTAGATAAAACGGAAAAGATGGAAGAAAAAACATCTTTAATAGATAGAGAGAAAGAAAATAAGGTATCATTGCAGGATTTGGGTATTGAAAAGGTCAGCAAAAATGCAAGCCTTGCTGAAAAAATGGACGCCATATTGCAAGCCGAGGCGCTTACTGGAACGATGCCAGGAATAAGCATCCGACATGCGGATACTGGTGAGTTACTGTATTCCCATTTTGGAGATATTCAATTGCGTCCAGCCTCTAATATGAAAATATTGACGAGTGTTGCAGCTTTGGAAGTGCTTGGACCAAATTACCGGTTTTCAACGGAAGTTTTAACAGATGGTGAAGTAACAGAATCAACATTGAAAGGGGATCTATATCTCAAAGGAAAAGGGGATCCGACTTTATTGAAAGAGGATTTCGATCAATTCGCAATAGAATTAAAAGAACAAGGCATTCATGAGATAGCAGGAGATATTATTGGAGATGACAGCTGGTTTGACGATGTTCGTCTGTCTGAGGATATGTCCTGGGATAATGAACCGTCTTATGTTGCAGCTCAGATCTCATCTTTAACCATTTCACCAAATGATGATTATGATACTGGCTCTATCATTGTAGAAGTCGATCCTGGTTTAGAGGTCGGGAAATCCCCAGAAGTCAGGACAATCCCAGAAACAGATCATGTCACGATTGTCAACCGTGCAGAGACGATTGAAGCGGGTAAGGCAAAACAAATTTCAATTCAGCGGGAACATGGAACAAATAACATTGTAATCGAAGGACAAATGCCTCTAGATGGTACGATGTCACGAACGTGGAATTCAGTCTGGGAACCGACCGACTATGCGCTTGATATATTTAAAGAGTCGTTGGAAGAACAAGGGATCAAAATAAATGACGATGCGAAAGTAGTAAGAGGTGTGGCACCGGAAGATGCTTCTTTATTAATCTCAAAACAGTCTATGCCACTTGAAGATATTCTCATACCTTTTATGAAATTAAGCAATAATGGCCATGGTGAAATATTTACGAAAGAAATGGGACG
>DATGUV010000131.1:0-6526 GCA_035301025.1 Bacillota bacterium
AATCACGGTCATAAAAGGTATCATAAGAATTTCCACTCATCCCTTGATACGTTCCGGATTCAATTTCATCACTAATTTTTTGCATTTGCTCCATTCGTTTATCATGAGCTGACATTGTTTGCTTGGCAGGTTCACTTGTTGGAGACGGCTTAGGTTCTCTTGATGAAGGTTTGTCTTCTTTCTCATCAGATAATGCGTCTTCCATACGTTCAAGAAAATCACCAAATGGCGAAGATTTTTTTGGTTGATTCTGCTCACCTGTTTGTTGTCTTTGACTAGACTCTTTATTTTTATTTTGTCCTTCTTTGTTACGAAAAAGACTTATGAGACCACCAACAATGAGCACGATAAATAAGGGATTTCCTAATATAATTTCAATGAAATCTTCCATTTAATCCCTCCTGCAATTCATTGGGTTTATTTGTTGTCGTCATGATCTTCGTCTGATAGTTTTCCAATCGTATCGCGCATGCTTGTATCTGCTTCGATATTTTGATAGTTCATGTAATCCATGACACCTAACTTACCAGTACGTAATGCTTCAGCAAGTGCTTTAGGTACTTCTGCTTCAGCCTCAACAACGTAAGCACGCATTTCTTCAACACGAGCACTCATTTCTTGTTCACGAGCAACAGCCATTGCACGACGCTCTTCTGCTTTCGCTTGTGCAATATTCTTATCAGCTTGCGCTTGGTCTGTTTGTAAAATAGCACCAATGTTTTTACCGATATCCACGTCTGCAATATCAATAGATAAGATTTCAAACGCAGTACCAGCATCTAGTCCTTTATCAAGAACTGTATGAGAGATAGAATCTGGATTCTCAAGTACGTCTTTATGTGTTTCAGAACTACCAATTGTACTTACAACACCTTCACCGACACGTGCGATTACTGTTTCTTCACTAGCACCACCGACTAATCGATCAATGTTTGCACGTACTGTAACTCTTGCTAATGCTTTCACCTCAATACCATCCATTGCAATCCCTGCAATAAATGGTGTTTCAATGACTTTAGGGTTAACACTCATTTGAACCGCTTCTAATACGTTACGACCAGCTAGGTCAATTGCAGCTCCACGTTCAAAAGGAAGCTCAATGTTCGCACGATGTGCAGCAATAAGTGCGTTTACTACCCGGTCCACATTACCACCTGCTAAATAGTGACTCTCTAGTTGGTTCGTTTTTACATTTAAACCAGCTTTATGTGCTTTAATTAATGGATTAATAACTCTAGACGGAATTACACGACGGAGTCGCATTCCTACTAATGTAAATAATCCTACTTTTACACCAGCAGCTAATGCACTAATCCAAAGCATAACTGGTACAAATGTAAATAAAATGGCTACTGCAATTAAAATAATTGCAATAATAATTACAGGCATAATACTCGCTAAATCCATTTCCATTTCTATTCCTCCATTATATCTTCAATTTTACGAACGACAATTCGCATTCCTTCTACCTTCACTACTTTAACACGTTCTCCACGATCAATAAAGCTTCCTTCTGAAACAACATCCACACGCTCATCTTCCAACTCGACCACTCCTGAAGGTCTTAAACCTGTTAAAGCAACACCTTCAAGGCCAATCAGCTCTAAGCGATTAACAGAGGATACATATCCTAATTCTGTCGTTGTCTGATCCCTTAATATTAATCGTTTAAATAAACCTTTCTCAAGACCTATAAATTTGTACAAAATCACACCTACTGCAATAGCGACTATACATGCAATTGCAATACTCATAGACATATGCGCTAAATCATACCCAGCCATAAACAAGGAACCTAATATAGCCCCAACACCAAGGATACCAAGAATACCCCCAGTGACGAAAAATTCGGCTATTATGAGGCCAATTCCTAAAATGAGAAGAATGATAGCTTCCATACCGGCTAATCCAGCAATTACATGTCCGTAAAAGAATAATAACAATGCAGATAATCCCATAATTCCAGGAACGCCGAAGCCAGGTGAATATAGTTCCACAATTAACCCTAGACTTGCTACAGATAACAATATCGGTATGACTACTGGGCTCGTAACAAAACGAGCAACTTCTTCTGCAAATGACGTTTTCGTCTCAATAATTTTTGCATCTGATAAACCAAGGTCATACAATACTTCTTCTCGATTTTGCATCGTTCCTTCAGAATATCCTACTTCGATTGCAGCAGCCGGATACAATGTTAAAAATTCTCCCACCCCAGCATTGTACTCTGGTAAATCAATTGTTTCATCTGCCATCGCTTCTGCATAAAGAGGATCTCTACCTTTAGATTCTGCAGCTGCGATCATGTTGCTTAACCAAGCAGATTGTGCCTTTTTATCTGCCGCAGTTCCATCCGAATTAATTACGCCACTTGCGCCAATCGATGCATGTGGTGCCATATATATCGTATCCGTATTTAGTGCAATATAAGAACCTGCTGATAATGCATCACTTACAATATACGATGTTGTTGGTACATCAATATTTTGTAAAATACTAGCAATGTTTTTTGCAGCATCCACTCGCCCACCAGGTGTATTAATTTCAAAAATAATATGGTTGGCTCGTTCTTCAGTTGCTTCTTTAACGGATCGACGTAAGAACGATTCGAGTCCCCTTTCTACTTCTCGTTCTACTGGTATCACATAAACTAATTGACCACCACCTTGCTCTTTCTCTTCTGCATGTAGGTAGGTTTCATTGAAAAATAGACCTATTCCAATTAGAAACATACATATGTATACAAGCAAATGTTTTTTTCGCAGCAAGATGATACACCCCCTTTGCTAACATTTGTATATGTAGCTCACAATACATATGTTTTACTAAATAACGACATGACGTCGTTCGGTGAAGCATTCTCAGACGATATACTCAGTGAATATGATTCATCAAAATGATTATATTCTTGCATATATATGTATACGGAGAAGCACCAAAATAGTTTCAATTATTTTATGAGTGATAGTTATCCATACAGTTAAATAATACCACAAACAAAGAAACATGAAAACGATTACTGTATATAGCCTCTCAAAAAAATAAAAGTCCTTACTTTTATCAGTAAGAACTTTTATTTTGTGTTCATAGCATGTACGATGTTTTCCAACTTCATATATGTTTGTATGTTTAGTTGTTTTTCATCAAATACTATTATCGTATCTCTTCAGAGGGCACAAGTCATACAATATATTTTATCATCCTGTATGATGATGTGAAATTCACATGCTGTTTCCCAACATTAAAAATTACGACGTTTTTTAGCTCTAGCAGCTTCTGATTTTTTCTTTCTGCGCACACTAGGCTTTTCATAGTATTCACGTTTACGATATTCAGACAATGTACCACTTTTTGAAACATTTCGCTTAAAGCGACGAAGAGCATCTTCAAGTGATTCATTTTTACGAATTTTAGTTGAATTTGACATACTCGTATCCCTCCCTCCGGAGTAAAAAAACAAAATTATACAGACGTTTTATACACGTCTAATGTAATTATAATATACTACAGTATATAGGTCAAACGAGTATATTAATAATCAGAAATTATTTTTCCAGTTCTTGCATAATAGCCACTCCAGCACTGGCTCCAATCCTTGTTGCTCCAGCATCAATCATTAACTTCATAGAATTTAAGTCTCGAATACCACCAGATGCTTTTACTCCAATAGACGCTCCTACGATGGATCGCATGAGGCGGACATCATCTTCAGTTGCACCATTTGTTGAAAATCCAGTAGATGTTTTAATGTAATCAGCACCAGATTCTTTTACTAAAGCAGACACTTGCTTCTTCTCATCCTCTGATAATAAAGCTGTTTCAATAATTACTTTCGTGAGCGCTTTTCCTTTAGCTGCCTCAACAACTGCACAGATATCTTCTAATACAAGCTCATGATTTCCATCTTTTAATGCTCCGATATTAATAACCATATCCACCTCAGTAGCACCGTCTTGAATCGCTTGTTTTGTTTCAAATACTTTTGTCGCAGTAGCATTTGCTCCTAAAGGGAAACCAATGACTGTACATACTTTTACGGAACTACCTTGTAATTGTTCTGAACAATAAGAAACCCATGTAGGATTTACACAAACCGAGGCAAAGTTGTACTCTTTTGCTTCAGTTACGAGTTGATCAATTTGTTCCTTAGTTGTTTCAGCTTTTAAAGCTGTATGATCAATATAACTTGCTAGTGATTCTGTCATAATTATCTTCCTTTCGCCTGGAAAAATTAATGGTTATGCCACTTTAGAAACAATGGATACCCAATGTCCATCATATTGAATTTCTACTATCGTAAAGCCATTTTCTTGAAGAATGTTGATTACATCTTCTAATTTTGAATCAATAATTCCTGAAGCAATAAATATGCCACTTGTTTTCAATACTTTTTTAACATTTGGAGTTACCTTCATAATTACTTCTGCAAGAATATTTGAAACGACAACATCTACTTGATGATGAACATTTGTTAATAAATCTTGACGTTTCACCGTAATTGTATCTTCACAATTGTTAATAGCTGTGTTTTCTAATGTGCTTTTTACCGCAACTTCGTCTAAGTCATATGCATATACATGTTTAGCGCCTAGTTTCACACTTGTAATACTCAAAATACCTGAGCCACACCCAACATCAATCACGACATCATTGGGGGTAATATATTTTTGCAATGCTTTCATACAAAGATTCGTTGTTTCATGGGTTCCAGTTCCAAATGCCATACCTGGATCAAGTTCAATAACAATTTCACCATGTTTTGCTTCATAATTTTCCCATGTAGGTGCAACGGTTAATGTTTCAGTCACGTGTACGGGTTTATAATATTTCTCCCATGCTGTCGCCCAATCTTGTTCATGAATTTCAGTAGTGGTAAATGTACATGCACCTAAATCGATTCCAAACTCCTTCAATTTAAAAACTTCTTGTTTTAATGTTTCAATATGAGATTCAGTCTGTTCATTATAAGCTAGATAGGCTTTAATAACTGTTGGATGGTGTGGATCTGTATGTCCAACAGGAACCATCCAACTAAGGGCGTCGATGTAGACTGGATCGTCCTCAGAAAATGTCCAGCCATCATCAATTTCAACACCATCAATTCCATGTTCAGTCAACAAATGTGTAATAGGTTCAATTGCTTCATTTGTTGTGTGTATTTGAAATTCGATCCAACTCATTTTTCATCGCTCATTTCTGTTGAACACCTTCAATTATTCACCTTTAAATGCTTTTTTAAATCGGCTAAAAAAGGAATCATCCTGCTCTTCTATATCCTCAAATTCTTTCAAAAGTTCTTTTTGACGTTTGGATAGTTTTGTCGGAGTTATTACTTTTACTTGGATATGCTGATCCCCTTGTCCACGTCCATGAACATTTGGTATCCCTTTTCCACGCAATCTAAAGATTTTACCTGTTTGAGTACCTGCAGGAATTTTTAATTTTACTTTCCCGTGTAATGTAGGTACTTCCATTTCATCTCCAAGTGCAGCTTGGGTATAGGTGAGTGGTAATTCACAATAAATGTTATCACCATCACGTTCATAATACTCGTGATTTAAAATGCGTACGACTACATATAAATCCCCTGGAGGTCCACCATTTTCTCCCGCTTCTCCTTTACCAGGAACACGGATTTGTTGACCTTCGTTAATTCCGGCTGGAATGGAAACTTTAATGCTTTTACGTTTTTTAACTTTTCCTTCGCCACCACATGTTGTACAACGTTCTTTAATGATTTTACCTTTTCCTTGACAATGGTGACATACACGGCGGTTCACAACTCGGCCAAATGGCGTGTTTTGCTCCACACTTAATTGCCCTGATCCATTACAATGACTACATGTGTCTACATCTGTTCCTGGTTTTGCTCCGGAACCATTACATGTTTCACACGTTTCTTCACTTGGAATTTTAATTTCAGTTTCTTTTCCAAATACCGCTTCTTCAAAATCTAACGTCATTGTATATTGAAGATCAGATCCTTGTGTAGGTGCGTTTGGATCTTGTGATCTGCCACCACCTCCACCAAAGAACATATCAAAAATATCGCCAAATCCACCGAAATCTTGACCTCCACCACCAAAGCCTTGACTTTGCGGACCTGCATGACCAAATTGATCATATTGTGCACGTTTTTGTTCGTCACTTAACACTTCATACGCTTCTTTTGCTTCGATGAATTTTTCTTGAGCCCCATCTTCTTTGTTCACATCAGGATGATATTTTCGTGCTAGTTGACGATATGCTTTTCGTATATCTTGTTTAGAAGCCCCTTTATCGACTCCTAATATTTCGTAATAATCACGCTTACTCAATTTCAATCACTCTCCCGGAACTTCTAATTACACATAGCTTTCATGTTAACGTAAATACAATCCTCAATCAAACAAATAATACCTTCATGAATTGGATACATTCGTAAAAAAGTCAAAGCCAAGATACACCTGACTTTGACTTTTGATTGAAAGCTTTGTATTTATTTTTCTTCTTTATCGTTCTCTTCTTCATCTACTTCTTGGTAGTC
>DATGUV010000132.1:0-3849 GCA_035301025.1 Bacillota bacterium
ATATATCATAGCTAATTTTCCGGGACTAATCCCCTTTTTTGGTGTGAGTGTTTGGGCATTCTGCGTATCCCATATTAGTCATTCCGCATTTTCTAAAGTAGGAGTATAAGGCGACAAAACTGCATATTCATTTCCTCATCAAGCATAAGACTATGCTTGATTTTTTTATGATAAGTCTTCTGAAAAAGTTTAGACGTTTATAATGAAGCGCTGTCTAACCACTCGCCACCAAAGATTCATTGTAAACAAATGGTAAATCAATGATATTTACAACAATTTTACAGTGTCTCAACACTACATTAATATTGCGATGGTATATTACTAATTATAAGAGATCTATACAACTTACAAATAAAATATAGTTGTAAAAAGGAGGAATTGAATAGTATCTCTTCCAAATATATCAAGAGGGGAACATATTCGTACATGGGAGGAACTTCTAAGGAGATAGAAAATCAAGTTCATACATCATCAACGAAAAAAAAGGGAAGTAAATGGAAAACTTTGGGGAAGGTTATCAGACGAGGATGGCCGATCTACCTAATGATCCTTCCAGGTCTGCTATATTTTTTAATCTTTGAATATGGTCCGTTATTCGGCTTGTCAGTCGCCTTTATGAATTATGATCCTTTTTTAGGATTTTTAAAGAGTGAGTGGGTTGGATTTGATCATTTCATTCGATTGTTTCAAGAACGGGTATTTGTAGATTTACTTACAAATACGTTTATGTTGGGGCTCTTTGACATTCTCTTTTATTTCCCAGCACCTATCATTCTGGCGCTCTTGCTGAATGAAGTCCGGCTCCGGTGGTTTAGATCGTCGTTGCAAACAGTACTCTATACTCCTCACTTTGTGTCATGGGTAGTTATTGTGGGGATTACGACAATTCTATTTTCTACACAGTCTGGTGCGATAAATAATTGGTTAGATGGTATGGGGTACGACAGAGTTGAGCTGATGACGAATCCGATCTATTTCCGTCCTTTATGGGTGATCCACAACATATGGAATGGGATGGGCTGGGACGCAATTATATATTTAGCAGCAATGTCATCTATTAACCCTGAGCTATACAATGCTGCGAGGGTAGATGGAGCCTCGAGACTTAAAATGATGCGGCATATTACCTTACCATCGATTATGAATTTAGTCGTAATTATGCTTATTTTACGACTCGGAGGGTTTATGGATTTAAGCTATACTCATATTCTTCTTTTACAAAACCCATTGAATTTCAGTGTATCTGATGTATTTGATACATATATTTATCGATCAGGAATTCTTGGTGGGCAATATAGTTATACAACAGCTATAGGGGTGTTTAAATCCGTTGTAGGACTAACATTGGTAATAGTAACAAATTCGATTGCGAAGAAAATGGGTAAAGAAGGAGTTTATTAATGGGAAAAATTAAATTAACTGAAGATCGGGTGTTTTCCATTGTAGTCTATCTTCTTTTAACGATACTTACAATTCTCGTAGCACTTCCATTAATCTACGTGCTAGGTGGATCATTGGCACCGCGGAGCGAATTCGTCACAAGGAACTTCTTTATTTTCCCTAAAGAGATCTCTTTTGATGCCTATATTTACTTGTTCAATAATAAGGAATTTCTACATGCGTTAAAAAATTCTATCGTTATTACCGGGGTTGGCGTATGTATCAATATGTTATTAACAACTTTAATGGCCTATGGACTTTCTAAGCAATGGTTGCCTGGTCGTAGAGTGATAAATTTTATGGTGTTGTTTACGATGTTATTCAGTGGTGGTATGATCCCGCTATATATTATCGTCAATAGCCTAGGCCTGCTAGATAGTTATTGGGCTCTTTGGTTAGTAGGAGCAGTTTCACCATTTTATTTAATTGTGATGAGAGGATTGTTTGGTAATATTCCTCACGAACTAGAAGAAGCTGCGCGAATAGACGGATGCGGGGAATGGAGGTTATTATTCTCTATTTCCTTACCGCTGGCAAAACCGGCACTAGCAACATTCACGATCTTTTATATAGTTGAACATTGGAACTCGTATTTTGATGCGATATTGTACTTGCATGATCCAGATAAAATGCCACTTCAAGTACTGCTGCGTCGGTTAATTATTATGGAAGAAGAGTTTTTTGATCCAAATATTGCTGATATTTTGTTCAGTCAGGCGGTTCCTTTAGCCGCAATTATTGTAACAATTGCACCTTTAATCATTATATTTCCTTTTTTCCAGAAGTATTTTAACAAAGGATTTTTGCTTGGTTCAGTTAAAGACTAATGCGTTTAATCATAAAAAATCAATCATATGGAGGAAATCAATGAAAAAACATATTGTATTCATGTTCGTGTCTTTATTGTTCCTTGGAATGATAGCAGGATGTGGACAAGGAAGCAGTGCTGATGTTGATTCAAGTGAGGGTGCGACAGAGGAATTTGAACCACATAATTTTGATGAACATATGACAATCTCAATGTTAACGACAGGGGATCCAATTCCACAAGAAGATAACGCAATTTTTGAATTAATTGAAGAAAAATTTAATGTAACGTTTGAGATGCATTATTATGATAGAGATGATTTTGATTCTTATGTAAATACATTGGCAGCAAGTGGTAATCTTCCGGACATATGGAGATTTGCTTACAGTGACGCTCGAATGTATTCTGATTGGTCGGAAAGAGGAGTATATTATGATGTAAAACCATTACTTAAGCATCATCCGGAATTAGAAGAATCCATTCCTACTTGGGCTTGGGAAATGCTAAACCCAGTTGACCATTACTACGGAATTCCAGAATATCGATTGGCAACAAGAAATATGCTCGCCATTAGACAAGATTGGTTGGATAACTTAGGACTTGAGGTTCCTAATACCATTGAAGAATTTTACGACGTTGCACATGCTTTTGCCCATAATGATCCAGATGGAAATGGGAAAAAGGATACCATTGGTTTTTCCGCAATTGGTTTATTTTCCGATGAAGGAACGGCTTGGCGAGGCGGAGCATTTGGACTTGCAAGACAATGGAAGGAAATTGACGGTGAACTCGTTCCCTATCAAGCTCAGTTAGAAGAGTTGGAAGCATATATTGGTTTTATGAGAAAGGCTTATGAAGAAGATGTTTTAGACAAGGACTTTATGCTACATACAGATTGGAGAGATGCAAACTCTCGACTCAGCGACGGGATTGCTGGTATTGAGTATGTGAATCCAAATAGTACTCACCGCAAAGAGGAACTAGACATATTAGAGCATGACCCGAATGCTAAACTAACATACATTGATCCACCAGCAGGACCGAGCGGGGAACGAACAACACCGACAAGACCAGAAGGGTACTTTAAGAAAGTAATTAATGCTAATGTTAGTGACGCTAAAGCACATCGGATTTTAGCTATCCTCGAATGGAATGTGACAGAAGGGTACGAAATTACACGTCACGGTTTAGAAGATGTTCATTATGAAGTCAATGATGACGGTACAATTGAAGAATTAGATGCTTGGGAAGAAGATCTGCCGGCTGATATCGGTACAGCGTTATTACGAGGGTGGAATCCATTGCACCGTTCTTACTGGTGGTTAGGCGAGGAATTTGAACAAACGCTAGGTGAGAGATATGAGTGGCTGGAACAATTTGCTTGGGAAAACGATAACCCCGGACTTCTTTCTGAAACAAATATCGAAAGAGGTGCTCAATTAAATGCAGAATTTGAGCAAATACTCACACAAGTTGTTATCGGGCAGCGAGAAATGTCTGATGTAGAAACAGCAGTAAATGGGTGGCTCGAAAACGGAGGTAATGACATTATCGAGGAAATAAACGAGGCATACAAACAATATAACGAAGAACGCAAATAA
>DATGUV010000133.1:0-2478 GCA_035301025.1 Bacillota bacterium
GCAAGTGCTTTAACAGCGCAAAGGTTTCGAATGGATGTAACTTCATCGAATATCGCTAATGCTCAGACGACAAGAGCGACTCTTAATGAAAATGGGGATTATGAACCATATCGAAGAAAAATGGTAAGTCTCCAATCTGACGATAGGAGCTTCCACTCATTTTTGCAAAGAGCAACAAAGAATGCAAACTCAAGTACAGCAGGCGTTAAAGTTAATCGGGTAGTGGAAGATCCTGAACCTTTCAAAATTGTATATAACCCTCAACATCCAGATGCAGATGATAATGGTTACGTTCAAATGCCGAATGTTGATCCATTGAAGGAAATGGTAGATCTAATGGGAGCAACGCGGTCTTATGAAGCAAATATAACAGCTTTAAACGCTAGTAAATCAATGCTTATGAAAGCTTTGGAAATTGGTAAATAGATAGGGGATTAATACAATGAATTCATACATAAATAGTATTCAAAAACCGCAGGATATTCATACAACCTCACCAACTCCCATTACGCCTGGAAAAGCACAGAGCGATTTTGCTAATGCTTTAAAAGAGGCAATTGCAAATGTGAATGAAGCACAACTTATTTCTGATCAAAAGACAACAAAGTTAGCACATGTAGAAATCAATGATTTACATGATGTTATGATCTCAGCACAAAAAGCGAGCATTACATTGGAAACAACTGTACAGGTTCAGAAAAAAGTTATTGACGCATATAACGAAATCATGCGAATGCAAATATAGATGAATTAAAAATAATTGTTTTGTAATTTGGTGAGGGATTGTATGGATGAAAAATTAAATGTAATTAAAGAAAAAGTATCATATTTTTGGACGAACCGAACTAAAACACAAAAAAGTATTTTAATAGGATCAATTTTGGTTGTTCTTTTATTAATCGTAGCCATTCCTTTTTTCATGAGCTCTACAAAGTATGTACCTTTGTATAATAATTTATCATTACAAGAAGTTGGACAAATTAAAGAGGAGCTTGATGCGCGGGGCATATCATATGAAATCGAAGAAGGCGGTACTACAATCTCTGTTCCAGATGACCAAGTAGATTCATTACTTGTTGAATTAGCAGGACAGGGTTTGCCAAACAGTGGTAGTATTGATTACTCTTTTTTTAGCGAGAATGCTTCATGGGGCGTTACGGATAATGAATTTGACATAATGAAATTAGATGCGATGCAGACGGAATTATCCAATTTAATCAAAAGTGTTGATGGGATCCAAGATGCCAATGTAATGATCAATATGCCTAAAGACCCTATCTTCGTAAATGAGGAGGACCAATCTGCAACAGCATCGATTGTTATACATACTAAACCAGGCTACCAATTTGAAGGGAATCAAATCAATTCACTCTATCATCTTGTATCTAAAGCTGTGCCAAATCTTCCACCTGAAAATATTGCTATTATGGACCAATATTTTGAGTATTATGACCAAAAAGATCAAAGTCACACAACGTCAGGGAATAGTTATGCCAGTCAACAGTCGATAAAAAAGGACGTTGAAAAAGACATACAAAGACGTGCACAACAAATGCTTGGAACAATGATTGGTATGGAAAATGTGATTGTTTCAGTCACAACAGATATAGACTTTACACAAGAGAACCGTGTAGAAGAAATTGTTGAACCTGTTGATGAAGATAATATGGAGGGGTTACCAGTAAGTATTGAAACCATTCATGAAACATATACAGGGAACCCTGAAGTAGGCGGAGTTGCAGGAACAGGGGAAGAAGATGTAGCAGGTTATGAAGCAGTAGAAACGGATGATGGTGAGTATGAGCTGGTTAAAGAAACGATTAATAATGAATTTAACAACATACGAAAAGAAATTGTTGAAAGTCCATATAAAATTCGTGACATGGGAATTCAAGTTGCAGTTAATAATGTGAGTAATAGAGATGGGGATAACATTCAATATTTAAGTCAAAACGATCAAAATGTCGTAGAACAAGGTATTGAATCCATATTGAATTCTATTATTACTACTTCTATAGATGAAGAATACGAGGATATTGCACCAGAAGAAAATGTTTCCATTGTTTTTCAGGAGTTCAGTGAACCAGTAACATCGCCTGAAAAAGCAGGAACTAGTGTCCCATTATGGATGTATATCATTGGCGGAGTCTTATTATTAATAATTATTATTTTGGCAGTATTGCTCCTCAGAAAGAGAAATGAGAATCAGGAGGAATACGAAGAAGATATTGTAGAAACTACAACCGCTGAAATTCCTGAAATAAATGAAGAAAATGAATCAGAAGCTATTGTACAGAAAAAACAGCTTGAAAAAATGGCAAAAAATAAGCCGGATGAATTTGCAAAACTATTAAGAAGTTGGATTGGAGAAGATTAGGAGGAGATTTAATATGGTAAGACAAAAAAAGGGTTTAACAGGAAAACAGAAAGCTGCAATCCTCCTTATCTCTTTAGGTCCTGATGTGTCAGCTCAAATTT
>DATGUV010000134.1:0-18469 GCA_035301025.1 Bacillota bacterium
TCAAATGGATATGTCGGTCAGAAAGTGTTAAAAAGTAGTTTACCTAAAGTGAAAAATGACGATCAAGCTGCTCGACAGTTTGAAGAGGGATTTAATATATCAAGAGGTACGATGCGGTTTGTAGGTTTTTTTGAGTTGATAGGTTCAATATTTTTATTTATGTCGTTCTTTGGAAAAATATTTGTCCGCATTGGAACGGTTATGATTAATATGGTTCTAGGTGTGGCTATTTTGAAACACTTCAAAGCGGGTCATGGAGTTAAAGGGGCAAAAGAAGCAATCAAACTCTTTGTCTTAAATATCATTAACTTCGGTGTTACTTTTCGTAAAAAATCGTAAATGTTGATGTGAAATCTACATATTTAAAACAATTCCCTATGAGAAATGTACTTTTTCATAGGGAATTGTTGATATTATCAATCCTTTTGCTCAAAAGCTTCAGACATTTGTTGCCAAATAGATCCTTTCGCTTCTTGTCCTTCTTGAATGCGTTTTAAAGCCATCTTTACTTGCATACTGACTTCGAATTCTGGATCATTTACAGCTTCTTCTAAAGCTGGAATGGCGGACTCGTCCCCGAGCTCATACAGAAACATCGCTGCACGCCAGCGAACGATCCGGTTGTCATCTTTTAGCGATTTTATCATTTCAGGAATGGCTTCTTTATATCCAAGGTCTGATAAACAATCACCTGCAGTTCGGCGTACGTTTGCAGCAGGATCACGAAGTGCTTTATAAATATATGGAAGTACTTCAGGCTCCTCGATGTAACCAAGATACATGGCTGCTAATCTTCGAATGGAAGAACGTTCATCATCAAGGGCTTTATCCAGTAGTTTGATATGAGCAAATGTAGGATCAAGTCGGTCAAGGGCAGCATAGCGAACTCGCCAATCTGGATCATCTAACACTTCGATGGGAATATCCTCTGTCTCATAATCCAAGTCAGGTTCTTCAGAGGAAAAAGCTTGTTTAACGAGTGTTGCAAGTCGCTGTTCATCATAAACTGCCGAAAGTTCTTCTACCACTTCATTCCCAACGGTTTCTAAATCCCCATATCGAACGTCTTGCTCTACCCATTTTCGCTCCATAATAATGTTCGGTGAAGCGGGAGCAGCCTCCATATTAGCATTGATAAATCGCTCGGGTAGACCAAATCTCTTTTCATCTTCAGCTCCATCCTCTACTTTTACTTGCATCGGGATCCCGCGAAACATTTGAACAAAGACTTGAATTTCTCCAAATGCATGGTCTTCCGTATATGAACTACTTTCTGATGTAATTTCTGTAAACGAGTCATCGACCCCAATGGAATCACGTACTTCTTTTAAAATTTCTTCCCAAGGTGTACGTGGATGCCGAGCAATCGTGAAAAAGTCAGCGACTCGGTAAATATTTGTAATACCATTTATGTTAAATAGGCTTTGTACATAATCTGGTACATCTTCTAAACCGTCTTTTTTAGCATAATTATATGTTTCAGAAGCTGTAAGTTCTTCTGTCACGTTTATTTTCATAGAATGTGGGCTTGGTGTTGGTTCAATCGATTTAATTTTCATAACAAATCTCCCTTCAAAATGCTTCTACTACTTATCGTAGCAAATATAACAAGGGATTTCCACGCTTGCGAAGGGATTAAAATAGAAGTGCTTATATAGATGAAAGGTTTTCACTCATGTAGCAAAAGATTGAAAGGTTCGTTCATTTTCAATTAAGCCACAGGATGCACATTGGATTCTCGCGGGAGGACCATTATACGTTATGTGAAAAGGTTCTTCTTCACCAGATTCATACTGCTTTTCAATGGTACCAGTTTCTGGATTTACTTTTACAGAAGTTGCAGTTTGCTTAATAACGTTGAAGCGTGTTCGGTTTGTTTTACAATTCGGACAACAAAGTGGTGCTTTCATCAGTGTGACACCTCCTTAAAGGAGCAAATGTATAGGGTTAGTGTGACCAAATATATCCATTTCTATGCAAGTTTGTAAATGTGATATAGTAAAGGGCAACAAGCTTGGAACGACTCAGGGGAAAAGTGGAAAGGGAAGATGACTTATGGATGAAGTAGCCCGGATGTTAGTAATAGAAGATGATGAGGATATTAATGGTTTGCTCTGTGAAATTGTTGAAGAAGAAGGTTTTTATGTGCAACCAGCTTTTTCGGGAACGGAAGGACTTCTTTGGATTCTTCACGAACAATGGGACCTTATTTTGCTCGATTTAATGTTACCTGGAAAGTCTGGGGAAGAGCTTTTGGAAGAATTACGGGGACAATCCGACATACCCGTGATTGTTATCTCGGCTAAAGACGAACCTATTACAAAAGTGGAGTTGCTTCGTGCTGGTGCGGATGATTATGTTACGAAGCCTTTTAATAATGAAGAAGTTCTTGCCCGTATTTTCGTACAGCTTCGTCGCTTCAAGAGAACGGAAAAATCTAGTCAAAAGAGGTTTAAAGATATTGTTTTAGATGAGGAAACGAAGAGAGTGACAGTGAAAGGGAAGGAAATTACGTTAACGGCAAGAGAATATGCTATCTTACTTTTATTTTTACAGCATAAAGAAAAGATGTTTACGAAAGAGAATATTTATGAAAGCATTTGGGGCAACGATTTTATAGGAGACGAAAATACCGTTCATGTACATTTAAGTCATTTACGCTCAAAGTTACAACAAATAAACCCTGAAGAAACATATATTGAAACGATTTGGGGGCTTGGATACCGATTGGTGAAAGAATCTTAAGATTTACTTAAGGTTTTCTTAGGAAGTATATAGGAATTAGACTCCATACTTGTAAGTAAGACATTAAAGGAGGTATGGAAGTGAACGATGTAATTGTAAAAACGAAGCACATGACGAAAAAGTATGGGAAACATAAAGTCGTCAAAGATATAAATATGCATGTTCAAAAAGGATCTATTTACGGATTTATTGGCTTAAATGGGGCGGGGAAATCCACTTGCCTGCGAATGATTGCAGGATTAACAGATGTTTCAAGAGGTACTATACAGTTGTTCAACGAGACGAATAAAAGAGGTGTTAACGAAGCACGAAAACGAATTGGAGCAATGATTGAAGGACCGGATTTATATCCACATATGACTGCGAGGCAAAATCTTGAGGTAGTACGAATGCAGCGGGGAATTCCTGGTAAAGATTGTATTTCTCATACATTAAAACAAGTAGGATTAGAAGATACAGGGAAGAAAAAGGTGCGCACCTTTTCATTAGGAATGAAGCAACGATTAGGTATTGCAATTGCGCTACTTAGTAGCCCTGAGTTGCTTATATTAGATGAACCTATTAATGGATTAGATCCGGTTGGTGTTGTGGAAATGCGACAGTTATTAAAGGATTTAAGTGAGGAACATGGTGTGACAATCATTATTTCCAGCCATATTTTAACGGAAGTGTACCACATTGCGACCCATTACGGAATCATCCATCACGGGGAGCTGATTGAACAGTGTACCCGAGAAGAAATTGAAGAAAAATCTCAAGCGTATATTTGTTTACGAGCGGATGACCGAGAAAAAGCAGTTACAATTATCGAAGAAAAACTGGACGAAAAGAACTACGAAGTACTAGAAGATGGAACTATAAAATTATATGCTTATGTAGACAACCCTAAAGTTGTATCACGTGTATTGCATGAAAATGGTGTGTTCATTGAAGAACTAACACCAAAGCATGATACATTAGAAGGATACTTTACCCGCCTTGTGAAGGGGGCATCGGTATGATGAATGGACTTCGCGCTGAAGGATATAAATTATTTCATGCTCGGATTTTCTGGGCGCTTATAATCATCGCCAGTTTTCTATCTCTTGCAATGACGAGTCTTATTTACTTGGATGAAAAAGGTATTCTCATCGAACAAATAACCGTTGAAACAGGTATGGAAGAATCGTTAACAGGATTTACAATGTTGATAGAGTCCCTTGTGGAACCGGATGCCTTTTTTATCTTTTTATTTGCAGCTTTGTTAAGTTCCTTTTTTGTAGCTGGAGAATATACGAACGGAACCATTAAAAATATTGTTTCGACTGGATCAAAACGGCTGATTATTCATGTAAATAAGTTTATCGTAATCTGGGGAGCTACGATTCTAGTGTTATTAACAATGGTTCTGACGTTTACGCTATTTTCTAGTATATACTTTGGATTTGGAACATTTCCTACAGCTGCAGAATGGACAGTTGCAGGTAAGTCTTTCGGTCTCACATGTCTCATTATCGGTGCCTATAGTGGGATTGCGACTTGTCTAGCTATGATTGCGCGAAATGCAGCAGTTGCTATTTTCGCTTTACTTGGATTTTACCTCGTCTTCTCTACTGGAATTGACATGCTGGCATATCGATATACTATTTTTGAAGATTTACTGAGATATTCGGTGTTTGACTATATGAGGAATCTTTCATTACTAGATGAAGGGATAGACAATTTTGTTAGTCGTCTAGTAAGTACTGCCATTGTGACAATTGTTCTTTTTGTCGGAGCAGGAGTTCTTTTATTTCAACGAAAAGACATTTAATGATAAGGGGGAGTGGACATGATATATATAATCATTATAGGAAGTGTGTTATTGTTCGCTCTCCTAATTCGTGTGATTTTTGTGCAAAAAGAAATGCAGCGCATGACGAGGGAATTGAAGAGAATCCGGACAACGGGAACTGATGAACGATTACAAATCACCCTCGGTCATCAAGTAACAGAGGATCTTGCAGTTGAAATAAATGGATTCATAGAGGCGAAGCAAAAAGTACAGCGGGAAGCGATTCGAAGTGAAAAGGAATTAACCGAAATGATTACTAGCATGTCTCATGATTTGCGCACGCCTCTTACGGCTATTATTGGTTATGTGCAATTATTGGAGAAACCAGAGCTCAATTTTCAGGAACGGGCTCAATATACGTCCATCATCCACGGACGAGCCAGTCAATTACAAGCACTCATCCAAAGTTTCTTTGCTCTATCAGCGATTCAAAGCGGACAAGAAAATCTTGAAACAGACCCCATAGATATTAAAGAATTGGTTCAAGAAGCTGCATTATCTTATTATGATACGTTTAAGGAAAGTGGGAAAAGTGTAGTGTTTGATTTGCCTCAAGGAAAAACCTTTATCATTGGTGATCATACAGCCTGCAAGCGAATCGTTGAAAACATTGTATTAAATGCCCTTCAACATTCTACGGATACTGTGAAGATAAGTGTTGAAGCGGTAGATGAAGAGGTGTCCTTTTGTGTTCAGAATACCATTGAAATAGAAGGATCTTTAGATGAAGCGCGATTATTTGATCGTCTTTATACCGGTGATTCAACTCGAAAATACCATCGAGGGTTAGGCTTACCCATAGTGGATCGATTAATGGAACAAATGCATGGAAGGGTAGAAGTTGAGATGGAAAATGGAATGTTCTTGATTTGTTGTACGTGGCAAAAATAAACCGCCTTCTTTTTTAGAAGAAAGCGGTTTGTGCATTTAATAGTATGGTGAAATCATTAAGTATACAAGGACACCGGATAAGCTAACGTATAACCAAACTGGCATTGTCCACCTGGCAATTTTTCTATGTTTTGTTACGTTACGTGTGAGTCCCCATACGAGTGAAAATAACGCAAGAACAACGACGATAGGTGCTAGTAAAATGTGAGAAATTAAAACGAAATAATAAATCGATTTTAATATTCCTTCTCCTCCATAGGAAGTACTAGGTGCTAAATAGTGATACGTTAAATAGGATACTAAAAATAATGCCGTTGTTGTAAAAGCTGCAAAAATAAAGTTTCGGTGTGCATGAATATTTTTCTTTAATATAAAGTACAAAGCAGCTAAGAGAAAAATAAATGTAAATGAGTTAAAAATCGCATTTAAGCGAGGTAAGATGGTTAAGTCAAATGCAATGTTATGGTCCTTTTGTGGTAAGAAAAACAGTAACGCCACAATTGCGTTGATCACTATGGATAACGTAATAATCATTGGTGCAAAATTTCGATCTTTTAAAGTTCTTTTTTGTTCCATATACTAGCCTCACTTCACTATAATCATTTCCTAGAATCCATATAAGTATAGCATATAAACTCCTACAAGGAATTGACAAAACAATGAACCATTTTTGTTTCTTTTGTTGGAGTAGTGTGATTATCCAAACGCAATGAAATCGAGTAGAAATGGTGGGTAGATTAAGAAATCTAGTGAATTCGTTTAATGTTTATATCAATGACTGAATAAGCCCATTGATTCCATCCAACACAACTATCATCGTATATTCTTTTTAGAATCCATCAGGTATTGGCAATAAAAACAATGAATAATGTCCTGAAATATTGACAATAACGTAGTAAAAAACTAAACTAGACATAGAGTTTGCACACATTTCTTGCGCGAAATGGCGTGCTTTTTTTGTGGAAAGGAATGCGATTGCTTTGAACATACAGTCACTTCAACAAAAGAATAGTTTTCAATATGCTGAGGTAGTAGTTGGTGCGATGATTGTCGGATTTGCATACAATATGTTTTTGCTCCCAGCGAAACTTGCAGCAGGTGGAATTTCTGGCATTAGTACGATTATTTATGAGGTATACAATATTACCCCAGCGACAACACAGTTTTTTATTAATATACCGATCTTCGTTGTAGGATGGATCTTTCTAGGACGTGACTTTAGTGGAAAGTCACTAGTGGGAACATTTACGGTTCCGTTTGTGATCTGGTTAACAGCAGATATGTCCTTTGCAATTACGAATCCATTGTTAGCTACATTATATGGAGGAATTTTGCTAGGAGTAGGTATGGGAATTGTCTATCGAGGGAATGGTTCCACAGGAGGAACTGCCGCTCTTGCACAAATATTGAAGAAGTTTACAGGGTTGTCTAGCGGGTATTCTCAATTGATTGTCGACGGACTTGTTGTGATTACGTCTTTATTTGTCTTTAATTTAGAACTTACATTATATGCGTTAATGTGTATTTTCGTAACGAGTAAAACAATTGACATTGTGCAATTACGTACGACATCATCAAAGTTAATATTAATTATTACGGAAAATGAGCAAAAGATCCATCAAATGATTCAACATGAAATCAATCGAGGGCTCACAAAAATCCAAACGATTGGTGGGTACTCCGAAGAAGAAAAAACGATGATTCTCTGTGTCGTTGATCAGACAGAAGCAGTGTACGTAAAGAAGCGACTGGAAAAAGAGGAGCCGTCTGCTTTCGTTGTTTTTGTAAATGCTTCAGATATCATGGGACGTGGGTTTACTCTTGATAAATATTATGGACAAAAACTATAAGATTCATGTGCGAAAGGGTAGACATCCTTTCGCTTTTCTTATGGATTGATCATGCTCTTAAGTGATGGAATCGTCAACGATTGGTGCGCCTCATTCTCATTTCGTGACCTTAAGTGATGGAATCGTCAACGATTGGTGCACCTCATTCTGATTTCATGGTCTTAAGTGATGGAATCGTCAACGATTGGTGCGCCTCATTCTCATTTCGTAGGGTTAAGTAAAAAAACGCTTACACGAATTTGCCACCTTAAGGAGGGATATCGCGGGGATATCGATAAAAAAATAAAATTATAAAAAAAGTTAAAAATGTTCTTTGTTGAGGCTATCATAATGAAAGCGGATTCAATTAGTGCAATTAATCAAAAGTATCTAAAAACTTACGAAAATGAGTTGACACCCTTTATTAAAAAGGTTAGTATAGTCATCAACATCAATTCAAGGATGTTTGCACGTTACTATAACAATCATTGTTTGAATTGAAAGAAAAATTAAACGAATTAAATCGTTGACGGGAATAAAAGAATGAGGCGATTTGTATTTACAGAGATCTAGGGTTGCTGGAAGCCTAGAAATACAACTTATTCCGACATCATCCCTGAGAGCTATGCAGAACGGTGAATAACCTATTAAGCATGGTCAGGTGTCCAAACACCTGTTATCAAAGTAAGCATTAATGAACATGCTTCGCGAGGTAGTGTTTGTAAAAACACTATAAACGTGGGTGGTACCGTGAAAAGATATAACTCTTTTCTCCCCAGATGCAGAACATATTGTGTGTTTTGTGATTGAGGGAGAAGAGAGTTTTTTTATTTTATAAGCAATAAAAATCTTCACATGATGGGTGAATTTCATCATAACAAACAACAGCATTGCGAGAAATTCGTATGATGGAATTCAAAAATGAAAGATAAACATTTTAGGAGGCTGAAAACAAGTGAAAGTTGATGACGGGCGTAAATTGGTTGTAAATGAAGGGAAGACAGGTGCAGACGTTTTAGTCGAAACATTAGTAAATGCTGGTGTTGATACTATTTTTGGATATCCAGGTGGAGCGGTCTTGCCAATTTACGATGCTTTGTATCGGAGCGACGCTTCTTTTGAGCATATTCTTTCTAGACATGAGCAAGGATCCATTCATGCGGCAGAGGGATATGCACGTGTAACAGGAAAAGCAGGCGTAGTAATTGGAACTTCAGGACCGGGAGCAACAAATTTAATTACCGGAATTGCAGATGCGATGATGGACTCCCTTCCACTCGTAGTGATTACAGGGCAAGTTGCCAGTAGAGTAATCGGTACTGACGCATTCCAAGAAACAGATGTTATGGGCCTGACAACACCGATTACAAAGTACAACTATCAGGTAAAAGAATTAAATGAGCTTCCTCGTGTCATGAATGAAGCATTTCACATAGCAACATCGGGAAGGCCAGGGCCGGTTGTTGTTGATGTTCCAAAAAACATCTCTGAAGAAATCCAAGTCGGGGAACTTGAAACAGATTTTTATTTACCAGGATATCAGCCTACGACGAGACCGAATCCTTTACAAATTGTTAAATTATCAGAAGCTTTAGAACGAGCTGAAAAACCGATGATTTTAGCTGGGGCAGGAGTTGTTTTTGCTGAAGCTGCTGAAGAATTAAAATTGTTTGCTGAAAAGTACGATATCCCAGTAGCAAATACACTTCTAGGATTAGGTAGTTTTCCTGGGACACATCCTCTTTCACTAGGTATGGCGGGGATGCACGGAGCATATGCGGCAAATATGGCAGTGTATGAAAGTGATCTACTCATCAATATTGGTGCGCGGTTTGATGACCGCCTCACTGGAAACTTGGAACATTTTGCTCCACAAGCTCGAGTGGCACACATTGATATTGATCCTGCTGAGATTGGAAAAAACGTGGAAACGGAAATTCCAGTTGTGGCAGATGCAAAAATGGCATTACAAGCATTACTCGAACGCTCGATAGACCGGCCAGATCATGATAAATGGTTGCAACAATTGATAGAAAATAAAGAGAAGTATCCGTATTGGTATGAAAAACCAGCTTCTCTCCTTTCGCCACAATGGGTAATTGAGCAAGTGCACACGTTATCAGGTGGAGATGCAATTGTTACAACAGACGTTGGTCAACATCAAATGTGGGCAGCACAATATTACACATTTGATAAGCCAAATCGTTGGGTGACTTCAGGTGGTTTAGGGACGATGGGCTTCGGATTTCCATCTGCTATTGGAGCACAACTTGGGGCTCCAGATGATTTAGTCGTTGCCATTGTAGGAGACGGTGGTTTCCAAATGACATCACATGAGTTATCGGTGATTAAGCAGTGGAACTTACCAGTAAAAATTGTCATCGTAAATAACGAGGCTCTTGGAATGGTTCGCCAGTGGCAACAAAGTTTCTATGATGAACGCTATTCAGAATCTTTATTTTCATCGAACCCAGACTTCGTTAAGTTAGCAGAAAGTTATGGGGTTCGTGGATACCGAGTATCTGATGAAGATTCGTTTATCTCTACAATCAAAGAAGCGTTCGCCTTTGAAGGGCCTGCATTAATCGATTGTCGAGTTGTTCAAAAGGAATGTGTGTATCCAATGATTGCTCCTGGAAAAGGAATTCATCAGATGGTTGGGGTGAGTAAATGAAACGAATCATTATAGCTACTGTACAAAATAGAAGTGGAGTGTTGAACCGTATTACAGGGATGCTATCCAAGCGTCAATTCAACATCGAAAGTATTTCCGTTGGAGCATCGGAAACAGAAGGCATTTCAAAAATGACATTTGTCGTACACGTAGATGATCAACAAAAACTAGAACAATTAACAAAACAATTAAACAAACAAATTGACGTCCTAAAAGTATCTGACATTACAGATAAAGCAATGGTTGCTCGTGAGCTCGCACTTATCAAAGTAAATGGAAGTGGGCAGCATCGAGCAGAGATTCAGGGAATCATTACCCCATTTAGAGCCACTATCATTGATGTTAGTAAAGATAGCTTAACTGTACAGGTAACGGGAAGTCCTGACAAAGTAGAGGCGATGATTGAATTGCTTCGCCCATATGGCATTAAAGAGTTATCAAAAACAGGTGTGACTGCTTTCTTACGAGGACAACAGCCACAACAAGTGACGAAGTTAAATACTTTTTCAGTATAACTTATATAAAAAACAACTTATTTTGGAGAGGGAGATTTTTAACATGGCAAAAGTACTTTATGAAAAAGACATTGAAACAGCGGTATTAAAGGATAAAAAAATTGCAATTGTAGGATATGGTTCTCAAGGACACGCTCACGCACAAAACCTACGTGATAGCGGATATGATGTGATTGTTGGTTTACGCCAAGGGAAATCACAAGAAAAGGCTGAAGATGATGGATTTAAAGTTCTTTCAGTAGCTGACGCAACAAAAGAAGCAGATGTTGTAATGGTACTTTTACCAGATGAACAACAAGCACGTGTATATAAAGAAAGTATTGAAGAGAATTTAGAAGAAGGAAATGCACTTGTTTTCGCGCATGGATTCAACGTTCATTTCAGTCAAATTGTACCTCCAGCAAATGTAGATGTATTTTTAGTAGCACCAAAAGGACCTGGTCACTTAGTACGTAGAACATTTGAAGAAGGTGCTGGAGTACCAGCATTATACGGTGTATATCAAGACGTTACTGGAAAAGCAAAAGACATCGCTCTTGCGTATGCTCAAGGAGTTGGGGCAGCACGTGCAGGTGTGTTAGAGACTTCCTTCCAAGAGGAAACAGAGACAGATCTATTTGGTGAGCAGGCTGTACTTTGTGGTGGGGTAACAGGTCTTGTAAAAGCAGGTTTTGAAACATTAACTGAAGCAGGCTATCAACCAGAAGTAGCATATTTTGAAACATTACATGAAGTAAAGCTTATTGTTGACTTGATGTATGAAGGCGGACTAGAGAATATGCGCTACTCTATTTCAGATACAGCACAATGGGGAGATTTCGTATCTGGACCACGCGTTATTAATGCAGAAACGAAAGCACGTATGCAAGAAGTACTTAAAGATATCCAAACTGGTAAATTTGCAAAAGAGTGGATTTTAGAAAACCAGGCAAACAGACCACAATTTAATGCAATTAATGCATCAGAAAAACAACATCCAATCGAAATTGTTGGAAAGGAACTCCGTGCTCTCATGCCTTTTGTAAAGCAACCATTACAAAATGACGAGAAGGATGTGAAGTAAGCATGTCGAAAATTTTCATTTTTGATACAACATTACGTGATGGTGAACAATCCCCTGGTGTCAACTTAAACCAGCTAGAGAAAATGGAAATTGCGAAACAATTAGAACGTTACGGTGTGGACCGGATGGAAGTAGGATTTCCTGCTTCCTCCAAAGGGGATTTCAATGCGGTGAAAAATATTGCAGATACGATTCAAGATTCATCTGTAACTGGTCTTGCTCGTGCTGTAAAATCAGATATTGATATTTCTTGGGACGCTTTAAAAGGAGCAGCAGAACCTTGCTTGCATTTATTTATCGCTACGTCACCGATCCATATGACTCATAAATTAAAAATGACACCAGAGCAAGTGGTTGACAGGTCTGTAGAAATGGTGACATATGCTAGAGAGAAATTTCCGAAAGTTCAGTGGTCTGCAGAAGATGCTTCCAGAAGTGACTTACCATTTTTAGCACAAATTGTAGAGCGGGTCATTGATGCGGGAGCTTCTGTTATTAACATTCCGGACACGGTTGGATATGCAACACCTGAAGAATACGGAAAAATTTTCAAATATCTTTCGGAAAATGTACCAAATATTGATCAAGTAAGCTTATCTTGTCATTGTCATAATGATTTAGGACTTGCAACAGCGAATACACTTGCAGCCATCCAAAATGGAGCAACACAAGTAGAAGGTACGATTAATGGTATTGGAGAACGTGCTGGAAATGTCGCCCTTGAAGAAGTTGCGGTAGCCCTTCAAATTCGCGGGGATTACTTCCCATATGAAACTGGATTAAATCTTGTGGAGACAAAGCGAACAAGTGACTTAGTTGCTCATTTAACTGGGATGAACGTACAAGCGAATAAAGCTGTTGTTGGTCGAAATGCATTTGCTCATGAATCAGGAATTCATCAAGACGGTGTGTTAAAACACGCTGAAACCTATGAAATTATTACTCCAGAAATGGTTGGAGTAACTTCAAATACATTGTTTTTAGGGAAACATTCAGGCAGACACGCATTTAGAGATAAGATTTTTGAATTAGGATATGAACTTTCTGAAGAAAAGCTGAATGAAGCTTTTGAGACCTTTAAATCATTAACAGATCGTAAAAAAGAAGTTACAGATGATGATATCTTTACCATTTTAATGGATTTACAAACAGATTCTTCAGCAGTTGAAAAATATGAGCTTTCTATGTTCCAAGTACAATACAGCTCAATGAATGTGCCGACAGCAACTGTTTCATTACGTACACCAAGTGGAGAATACGTTCAAAAAGCGAAATCAGGCCAAGGTAGTGTTGAGGCTTTATACGAAGCTTTGAAAGAACTTGTTTCAGAAGAACCTGAAGTAGCGGATTATCAACTTCAATCCGTTGGAAAAGGAACAGATGCACTTGCTGAGGCTCGTGTACAACTTATGATTGATTCTCAACTGGTAAGTGGTCGCGGATCTGCTCAAGACATTATTGAAGCGTCTGCCAGTGCTTACTTAAACGCAGTCAATCGCTACATCGTTCAAAAGTCAACAAAAGCAAAGCATAAAATTCTTTAAATACAAAAGGGAGGAAACAGCGCATGTCTAAAAAAATCGTTTTATTGCCTGGAGATGGGATTGGCCCGGAAATTATGGATGCAGCTGAGCACATATTAAATTGTATTGCATTAGAGTATGGGCATCAGTTTTCATGTGAGACACACGTGATTGGTGGAAGTGCTATTGATCAAACGAATCAACCACTACCAGATGAAACAATCGCAGCTTGCAAGGAGGCGGATGCGATTTTACTCGGTGCAGTTGGAGGGGCGAAATGGGAAACACTCCCACCTTCAAACCGTCCGGAACAAGGACTTCTCGGGCTGAGAAAAGCACTAGGGTTATTTGCAAATGTGCGTCCCGTAAAAGGGTTTCCTCCTTTACTTCATGCATCACCTTTAAAAGAGGAAGTTATTGATGGTAGTGACATTTTAATTATTCGAGAATTAACGAGTGGACTTTATTTTGGTGAACCACGGGAACGCCGTGAAAACGGGCATGCAGCAGTAGATACACTTTATTACAACCGTGAAGAAATTGAGCGGATTGTAGATTACGCATTTAAGAGTGCACAAGATCGTAAAAAGCATGTCACATCTGTTGATAAGGCAAACGTACTTGAAACAAGTCGTTTATGGAGAGAAGTTGTGGAAGAAAAAGCGCAACAATATCCAGATATTACAGTAGAACACGTCCTTGTTGATGCGGCGGCTATGAAGCTCATTACAGACCCTAGTCGTTTTGATGTACTCGTTACTGAAAATCTATTTGGAGATATTTTAAGTGACGAAGCATCCGTATTAACTGGATCCATTGGTATGCTCCCTTCGGCAAGTTTAACGAAAGATGGTGTTGGATTATATGAACCAGTTCATGGCTCTGCACCAGATATTGCTGGAAAGGGAATTGCTAATCCTCTTGGAATGATTTTATCCGTTGCAATGATGCTCAGACATTCGTTTGAAATGGAGGAGGAAGCTCGTGCTATTGAGCAGTCTGTACAGGATTGCCTGGAAGAAGGCTATTACACAAAAGATCTCCATATTCCAAATGGCCAATGTATCGGTACCAAAGAAATGACAAAACATGTGATTGAGCAAATTACGAGTAAAAGTGTTTCGGATTGTATTTTAAATACGTATGCCTAAAAAGGGGGTTTTTGAAGTGGGGAAACCTGCAACGATTATAGAAAAGATTTGGAAAAATAAAATTGTTCATCAAGAAGCTGGTAAACCAGATTTATTGTATATTGATCTTCATTTAATTCATGAAGTTACATCACCTCAAGCCTTTGAAGGTCTGCGCCTTGCAGATCGTGCAGTACGCAGACCGGATTTGACTTTTGCAACAGTGGATCATAACGTACCAACGAAAAACCGAGATATTATTAAAGACGATGTAGCACGAATTCAAATGGAAACATTAGAAAATAACTGTAAAGCATTTAATATTCCACTTGCAGACATGTATCATCCAGACCAGGGGATTGTTCATGTGATCGGGCCTGAACTAGGACTTACACAACCAGGCAAAACCATTGTATGTGGGGACAGTCATACGTCCACACATGGTGCATTTGGAGCATTAGCTTTTGGAATCGGAACAAGTGAAGTAGAACACGTGTTAGCAACACAAACATTGTGGCAAGAACGTCCGAAAACACTAAATGTACGAGTAGAAGGTGAACTTGGCGTTGGTGTAACGGCAAAAGATTTAATTTTAGCGATTATCTCTAAGTTTGGGGTCCGATTTGGAACAGGATATGTAATCGAATATACAGGAGAAGCCATTCGTAATTTGTCGATGGAAGAACGCATGACAATTTGTAACATGTCCATTGAAGCGGGGGCACGAGCAGGATTAATTAGTCCTGATGAAACAACAGTTGAATATTTACGAGGGAAACGACACGTTCCAATTGGCGAAAAGTTTGAGGATCTTGCAAAAGAGTGGTTATCTCTTGCAACAGATGAAGGTGCTGTATATGATCACACGGTTACAATTGACGCTTCAGAAGTTGAGCCACAAGTGACATGGGGTACAAACCCAGCGATGTGTGCTCCTATCAGTGGTACAACACCAACATTACATGAGACAGATCGTCCTGAAGATTTAAAACGCGCACTAGATTATATGGGGCTTGATGCAGAACAGCCAATAACAACTATTCCAATTGATCATGTGTTCATCGGATCATGTACAAACTCACGCATCAGTGATTTACGCAAAGCAGCGGATATTGTAAAAGGAAATAAAGTTCATGAAGGTGTACGCGCTATTGTCGTACCCGGCTCATTTAGTGTAAAAATGATCGCTGAACAAGAAGGTATTGATCAAATATTTAAGGAAGCTGGTTTTGAGTGGAGAGATGCTGGTTGTAGTATGTGTTTAGCTATGAATGATGACGTCGTTCCACCAGGTGGAAGATGTGCATCAACTTCCAACCGTAACTTTGAGGGAAGACAAGGAAATGGTGCACGAACACATTTAGTAAGTCCGGAAATGGCCGCGGCAGCAGCAATTGAAGGAACATTTGTAGATGTTCGCGGATATGCACCAGCAGTCGTTTAAAAAGGGGGAATCAGCATGTTAAAAGCAATTCGATCACATACAGGTGCTGTACTACCTCTCAACCGAGCGGATGTAGATACAGACCAAATTATTCCAAAGCAATTTTTAAAGCGTATTGAACGTACAGGGTTTGGACAGTTTTTGTTTTACCATTGGCGTTTTGATGATGATGGAAACAAGCGATCAGACTTTATATTAAACGATCCAGCATTCAAAGATGCCTCCATTCTTCTTGCAGGAGAGAACTTTGGATGTGGGTCTTCAAGAGAACACGCACCTTGGGCATTAATGGACTATGGGTTTAAAGTAGTCATTGCCTCAAGTTATGCAGATATTTTTTATAATAACGCTCTTAAAAACGGAATGATCCCAGTTGTAATGGAAGAAACAACGATTCAAGAATGGATGGCAGAGGCAGTAGATGGTGATTTAACACTCACCATTGACCTAGAAAATCAATATGTACGAGATCATCATGGAAAAGAAGTTCATTTTGACATTTCAGAATATCATAAAGAAAAGTTAATGAACGGATGGGATGACATCGCATTAACGTTACATCACGAAGAAAAAATTACTCAGTATGAACAGCAAGCATAAAATAGTGTCATGTATAAGTGCTTGAAATGAAATGGATAAAATCGTAAGCATACGCGTAATACGTATCCATGTAAAAAGATCTTACGCGATGTAGATGTCTAAAGGAGTATCAAAGAAAACGTATGAAAATAATGATGAATCATGTTAAACAACAGAGGAGTGAAGGACTTGGGAATTGCTTAACGGGAGACAAAATCTATTCGGCGTTAGAACGTCTAACTCCCATCGTTCACCGTACACCATTAATAACGTCAGCAACTACAAACCGAATTGTTGGAAATCAAGTGTATTTTAAAATGGAGAATCAACAAAAGACAGGAGCTTTTAAGTTTAGAGGTGCTTCTTATAAATTGATGCAACTTACGCAGGAGGAGTTAAATCGAGGGGTTATTACCGCTTCTGCGGGAAATCATGCTCAAGGTGTAGCACATGCTTCGACAAAATTAGGAATTGAATCAACCATCTTTATGCCTGAGGAGACTCCAGAAGCAAAGGTAAGTGCAACAAAAGCTTATGGAGCAAAAGTTGTCCTTGCAGGAGAATCGTTCCAAGAGGCCTTTGAAGCTTCCAAAAAATATCAATTGCAAAGTGGCGCTGTATACGTCCATCCATTTGATGATTACGACATTATGGCCGGCCAAGGAACTGTGGCACTAGAAATGCTTCAGCAAGAAGATCGGCTTGATACGATTATAGTTCCAATTGGTGGAGGAGGACTTATTAGTGGTGTAGCTGTTGCTGCAAAACATGTGAATAAAAACATCCGAATTATAGGTGTACAAGCAAGTGGTGCACCTGCAATGTATCACTCTTTTCATCATCGCTCGTATCCAAAGGATGCTCGAGTGAAAACAATCGCAGAAGGAATTGCTGTGAAGCAACCAGGAGAGCATACATCCGAAATTATTAAGCAATACGTAGATGATATCGTAACAGTTTCTGATGAAGAAATTGCAGCAGCGATATTATATATGTTGGAAAGAAATAAAACATTGATGGAAGGGGCAGGAGCAGCCTCTATCGCAGCATTATTTTCTCATAAAGATACAATCAAATCAAAACATTGTGGGGTTATTGTTAGCGGTGGAAATATTGATCTTGAAGTGATGCCAAAGATTCAAGAACTTGCCGCCAACGTTTCCTACAAAACAAATACAGCATAAAGTGAAACTTCATTCAGTAGGGTTTTTCGCTGGACCATGAAGGAACAAAGGATAAGATCGTCACGTCCTGTGACAACTCCTTTGTGACCTAGGTCCTGTAGGCCCGAACAAAGGATAAGACCGGCTCGTCTATGACAACTCCTTTGTGACCTACGTCCTGTAGGCGAGAGCAGAAACAGGGATTTACGAGCAGTTTATTCACCACTTATTTCCTGGTTTTTTTTTCTGATAATTGAAGGGGGACTTTTACTCTCCGTTCATGCGTGATAAACAGATATCATTACTATTGCTCTTATCCAATGAGATTGATGGTTAATAGAATGTCTAAAAATATTTTTATGGACACTCCAAGGTAGAAGTAACTACTTTGGAGTCTTTTTGTGTATTACTGATATGGTGATGCTCTCAACGTGCCCTTTTAGGTGCTTTGGTTCCTTTTCGGTCACATTAGACGCTCCATCGTGCCCTTTAGATGTTTGAGCACCCCCAATCGGTCACGATAGACGTTCCATCGTTCCCGTTTAGGTGCTTTGGTTCCTCTTTTGGTCACGATAGACGCTCCATCGTTCCCTTTTAGGTGCTTTGGTTCCTTTTTTGGTCAGATTAGACGCTCCATCGTTCCCGTTTAGGCGTTGTGGTTCCTTTTTCGGTCACGATAGACGCTCCATCGTTCCCTTTAGATGTGTTGAGCCCCCCCCAATCGGTCACATTGAACACTACCACTCTATCCCGCACCGGAATTGGGGTGTTCCTGTATAACAGAGTTTAAAAGTTGTCTTACAATCTCTTCCCCTTATATGTGGGGATGAAAAAACTCGGTTAGTGACGTGTATTCGTCTGCTAACCGAGTTTTATCGATCATGTGCGTATCCATCGCACTTTATTCTTACTGTTGTCGTTCTTCATTTACTCTTCGTCGTTCCTCTGGATCTTCAATACCTTGCAATGAGGAATCTTGTTCCTTAAGCTGTTGTTGTTGAAGGTAGTCTTCTGCAAAAGTGGACTCTCCATCATATCCTTTATAGAAATAGTCGTCTGTATCTACTGGTACCCAATTTTCATGTGGTGAATAGTATCTC
>DATGUV010000135.1:0-5721 GCA_035301025.1 Bacillota bacterium
TGTCCAGTCCTTCTAAAAACTGCTTCGACTTGTGCAATCAGCTCATCTGGATCAAAGGGTTTTGTCATATATGAATCTGCACCCATTCGCAACCCTGCAATTTTATCATCGACACGTGATTTGGCCGAAAGCATAATAATAGAGACATCTTCCCCTCGTTCTTCTTGTACCCAAGCACAAAACTCTTCCCCACTTAGTTTTGGTAGCATTAAATCAAGAACAATCAAACAAGGATGGAATTGCAAAAATAAATCTTTTGCTTCCATCCCGTCTTTCGCTTCAACGACATGATATTCGTTTTTTTCTAAATAGATTCGAATGAGGTTTCGAATCATTTCATCATCTTCTACCACGAGGATTGTTTCCTTCATTGGAAAAACACCACCTCTATACCTTTTAAAATTATTCAATATCAGAGAACACATCTACCATCATGTCGTAGTTCATTGGCCCTTGAGCAATGTTTACAATTAAACCGTCAGAATCAAGAAGATATGTTGTCGGCATCACTTGAACTCCATATCGGTATGTCACTTCAAGAGAATCATCAATGACAATTGGTAATGTTAAGCCAAATTCATCAATAAATTCAGGCACATCATCTGTGTTATGCTCTCTTTCGTACATGTTTACTGCTAACACTTGTACATCGCTTTCTTCATGGAACTTTTGCATATCTGGAGCTTCTGCTCGGCAAGGCGGGCACCAAGATGTGAAAAAGTTTAGAAATACTGGTTTTCCTTGTAAGTCAGATAGTTTAATGGACTCCCCATCAAGTGTTTCCAATTCAAAGTCTGGCGCTCGGTTTCCTTTTTCTAACCCGACTTCGATTCCATCTTCCTCTCCGTCCTCTTCTGAAAGAACACTTTCATCTCCTTCAGCCTTTTCTTCTTTATCTGAAGATAATACGAAGTCATATAATGCCCAACCAAACATTGCTACAATAACTACAATTAATAGAACTCGTTTCATTTATGATACCTCCATCATTTAACCTAAATTTGACAGCCAAGAATCCTCTAATAAGCGTAAAAAGAATGAAGAGATTTTCGTCATTTGTCCTGAGAATAATACGAGACCCATAACAATCATAATCGATCCGCCAACCTTCATAATCTTTTCACTGTATCTTACAATCCAGCGGGCTCCACCGATGAAGAATGTAAGTACAACAAAAGGAATTGCGAAACCGATAATATAGGCAATCGTGTAAAATGCACCTTGTGTTGGATTACTCGCTGCAACGAGTAAAATCGAACCGAAAATAGGTCCAATACACGGTGTCCATCCCGCTGCAAATCCAGCTCCCACAAGAATTGTACCAAAATAGCCTGCTGGTTTTTTTGCTGTTTGCATACGCTTCTCTTGCATGAGAGGCGTGATTTTAATCCAACCTGCCACAAACAATCCCATAATGATAATAAAGATTCCTACAATTCGTTGTACCAACACACCTGTGTTTCCTGTTAATAATTCTTGTGCCCATTTACCAATAAAGGTAAAACTTAACCCTAAACTCAAGAATATGAGCGAAACACCTAAGAGGAAGAAGAAGGCATGTGTCAATAACTTTCTTCGTACTTTCATATCTTTATTTGTTTCTAATTCTTTCACGCTTACTCCTGTAATATACGATAAGTATATCGGAAATATTGGTAATGTGCATGGATTTAAGAAGGATAAAACCCCTGCACCAACTGCTAACCAAAGCGTCACATCTCCGCCCATTGTTAAAACTTCCTTTCGCCCTTATTTTTCCATACAAACAAAAGACTTCCTACCATGAATCCAACATATATGAATGGAGATATGGTATACCCAAACAGTGTAAAATGCTTATACATTACTGCTATTAATCCATTCCCAAACGACCATACCATGAATAACATGAGAGAACCTTCTGCCTGGTGCAACTTCTCCATCACAACATATATAAGTATGAGAAGCACACCAATCCCCGCTTGGATAAGAAATGCTGTTCGTTCTGTTTGATACAACTGAATGCAACTATATACAAAATGTGTGCTTATGAGAACGGGAACGAAAACTTGAATCATTTCCCTCCCTGATAACACATCTTTTTTGATATGTACGGCTATATGAATTCCAGTAAATATAAGGGCCAGATAAAGCATTGTTGCATTACTCGGATATGCCAGAACCGCAAACGGATCTTTGATGGCTATGTTGAATAATACAAGTACTTTTGCTAACCAAATATAAATTACAAGTTGGATGACAATCGAGAGTAGCCAGTCGAGCCGCTTCTTTTGTTGTTGAAATGGTTCTTTATTCATGCCAATGTAACCACCAACACCGACTATGAAGCTGATGATTAAAATGACTATGTGTTCAATCGCATTCGTCCATGTCACTTGTTTACCTCCACTTTATCATGTTTCACCGATTAGCATACCGCTTAATTATGAAAGTTTGATGAATGCTATCTATTATTTTTTACTACTAATTTTTTTCGTCATTAAATGGACATATCTCCCTTTATTTTACCTGCATCTCCCGAAATTAACCAATCCTTTGTTTCCAACATTATATATGTAGAACATGAACGTGAATCTGCTATACTACACATAACATGACTTTCATTTTTTACGAATACATAACATAGAAATGACTCATGGATACATATAAAATGGAGAGTGAATGAAAATGACGTTAAAAAAAGGTGAGAAGAATTGCATTACCGATGTTGCAGGAGTTCATGTTGGACATGTTACGTTGTATGAAAAACTAAACGATACAGATACAATCTGTACAGGGGTAACCGCTATTCTTCCCCATAATCGAAATTTGTTTGCTGAAAAAGTGCGAGCTGCTAGTTATGTTGTCAATGGCTTTGGGAAGACCAATGGATTGATTCAAGTAGATGAATTAGGAACTATTGAATCTCCCATTATGCTTACAAATACATTTAGTGTCGGAGCAGTTATGCAAGGAACTCTTGAGTATATGCTAAAGCAAGATGAGACCATTGGTGATTCCACTAGTTCATTAAACCTTGTTGTAGGAGAATGCAATGACAGTCACTTAAATTCGATGCGCCTTCAAGCAGTTAAACCAGAGCATGCTATTCAAGCGATTGAATCTGCGTCAACAGATGCTGCTGAAGAAGGAGCTGTTGGTGCTGGAAAAGGTATGGTTTGTTACCAATACAAAGGGGGGATTGGAACATCTTCCAGAATCGTTGAACATGAGGAAGATTCGTATACATTTGGTGTTCTTGTCCTTAGTAATTTTGGTGAAAAAGAACAAGCATTATTCGCGGATTGGAACCCAGTTACGTTAGATACTCCAGACGGTTCCATCATGATGATCGTTGCTACAGACGCTCCTTTATACGATCGCCAATTAAAACGAATTGCCAAACGTACAGCCATTGGACTCGGGCGAACAGGTAGTATGATTGGAAATGGAAGTGGTGATATTGCTATTGCATTTTCAACGGCAAATGAATATGCCCACAAAAAAGAAGAAAAATTCGAAGGCCTCACACATATTCGGGATGATCATCCTGTTATGAACAAGTTATTCCAAGCAGTCATTGAAGCTACAGAAGAAGCGATTATCAATTCTTTACGAGCTGCCGAAACAACCTATGGTCGCAAAGGAAGAGTTATCGAGAAAGCGCCACTATAGTAAACGTTTGATTAAAAGGACCATCTGCTTATACGAAATAAGCAGATGGTCTTTTATGTACTTTCAACCTGATCTAAATGGATTTACTTTTTATGCAACGTAATTTGTGTAACTACACCGTCTTTTTCGAAAAACTTAATACGAAGTCCGTGATCCCTATCTACATAATTTTTCGATACGCCAATTTCAACTTCCTTTGTTGTGTACGTATTCGAACCATATTCTTCTTCCACCTGATCAAAAGAATCCCCGATTTGGATGCCCTTCGTTGTTTCGTAGTCTCCGTCACGTACTTCAATATAGATAATTTCATCTAGTTCATTTGTCGCAAGAGAGAAATCTTCGTATACATACATACGTTCAAACACTTGATTTTCTTCCGTTTCAAACGTTCCAAAGTTCTCCAATGTTTCTGTATCTACTTTATCCATTAGATGAAATGGTTCCAGTGCTTCACCATCCAAGTCTGTGCTTGAAATGAAACGATCATTTACTTCGTATACCCACCAAGCGAGTACACCGATAATAAAAAGAAATGGAATACTAAATAAAATCATTGACACCTTTTTTGATTTTTTAGACATAAAAATACCAATGACAATCGGTATAATGAAAATCCCCATCATTGCTATGACTTGAAACCCCATATCAATTCCCCTTCATCCTTCATTCTGCTCTCTATATATTACCATAGTTTAGCTCATGAGTAGAAGTTTCATGAAATCCTCCATCTATATTGTTATTTGTCCAAACGAAGCATAAAATACGTATGTTTGTAAAAAATAAGAGTGTTCCTCATAGACGAAACCGAACACATTTGAATGCACCACCTGGAGGTGAAACATACATGGATACAGTTCGACGTATAGCTTTAACACTTGTTATCATTGGAGCAATTAATTGGGGATTGATTGGTTTCTTCCAATTTGATCTTGTTGCTGCAATATTCGGTGGACAGGATGCTGGATTTTCAAGAATTATTTATGGGCTTGTTGGTCTTAGTGGATTATTTTGTATCGGTATGCTCTTTAGTCCATTAGCTGATGAAATGAGAGGTTCTGTAGATAATCGTAACGTTCATTATGGAACAGAGTTCGGTGAAGAAACAACCATTGTAAAACATCCAGAGCATCCCGATTATCGTAAATAGTGCTTCATATACAACCGCGTGACAAAAATAGATTCATCTGCCACGTATATATGTGAATCAATTTCATAATACGTATGTTATGCTACTTTCCTACACTATGTAGTAGGAAGGTAGCTGTTTTGGTTATAATGAAATTCATTCATTTAACAATACTTCCTCATACATAATGCGTGCTGTTATATGTCCAAATCCAGTAGAAACGTTATTATCTTTCATTATATATGGCTCATTTTCCTTTAAAAGGTCGTTTATTTTATTCTCCTATATCACCGGAGCCGGAACAATCATTCTTGCTAAAGATGGTAAGAATGATTGTTTCGTCCCAGGTATCTCGCTAATCCAACAGGCGATTATTTTCATCCACGGCCAAAATTCGAACAGGTTTCGTTTCATTTTCTTCCGTTTTTCCGGTTCCGTGACACACACTGCATTCATATTGCCATCCTTCGTCATCGGCTTGCATACCAGATCCATCGCAAGCCTTGCATCCTTCCTCTCGAATACTCATCTATTATTCCTCCTTCTGTTGTTCCTTTACCCAGTTAATAACTCCTCCATAGAGCATGATCTCTACTTGTCTATAGGATAACGTGTGTTGAACATCAATCGTTTGATTCTTACCTTTCACTTTAATCGTGAAAGTGTTACTTGTTTGAATTTTATTCCGTATATCCTCTAATAAAAGAACGTCTCCTGCACTAAGTGCGTCATAATCACTTTCCTCTACAAAAGTAAGGGGTAAAATCCCAAAATTCACTAAGTTTTGCCAATGAATCCGAGCGAAATCTTTCACAAGTGCTACTTGTAATCCTAAAAATCGTGGAGCAAGAGCTGCATGTTCCCGACTCGATCCTTGCCCATAATTGTATCCACCTATAATTCCATGTCCTCCCGTATCTACCAATTTTTTCGCTCGG
>DATGUV010000136.1:0-9486 GCA_035301025.1 Bacillota bacterium
TCCGAACAATCGTTTTATTCACTTTCGCTCCAAGTACCATTTCTACCACATCAATCATGTCTTCAGTAGTTTTACGAAGTCCATCAATGAATGTAGAGGAAATGTTTAAATCATGTAATAACTGTTTGATTTCCCCACCACCTCCGTGAACAATAACTGGATTGATTCCGGCGTGGATAAGTTTCTTCAATTGATTAAAAAAAGATTGATCTAGTTGTTCAACAGATGATCCACCACATTTAATAACAACAATAGGTTTCATTCAACTTCCTCCTTGTTATGAACGATAACTTGCATTTATGTGTACATAATCATACGTAAGATCACAACCCCAGACGATAGCAGCAGATGTCTTCATATGTACATGAACGGTTATAGTCACGTGATTTTGATTCATTATTTTCACAACGTCTTCCTCTTCATAAGAACATGGTTTCCCTTGCTTGAATAAATAAATAGAATCTATTAAAATATCAATCTTACCCGGTTCCACGGGCACTCCGCTATATCCTATCGCTGCTATAATTCTTCCCCAGTTAGGATCTGATCCATAGACAGCTGTTTTAACGAGAGAGGAACCGACAATAGATAACCCAATTTTTTTTGCATCTTTTTTCGTTTCTGCACCTTGAACGTGTACTTCAATGAGTTTTGTTGCTCCTTCACCATCGCGAGCAATCATTTTCGCTAAATCCGTGCATACTGCCTGAACCATTTGCTTAAACAACGTCCAGTCCGAATCGGTTTCTTCAAGAACATTCTCATGGGCCTCTCCACTAGCAAGCATGCACACCATATCATTCGTCGACATATCACCATCCACTGTTATACAATTAAATGAATCTTCCACCGTTTGAGAGAGTACCTTTTGTAGAGAAGCCGCAGAAAGTTTTGCATCTGTTGTAATAAATGAAAGCATGGTTGCCATATTGGGATCAATCATTCCAGACCCTTTTGCCACCCCAGCTACAGTCACTTTTTCCCCATGAATGATTCCTTCATAACATGTCGTTTTTGTACACGTATCCGTTGTTAAAATCGCTTGAGAAAAAGCATGTGCATTTTTCTCATGATCTCCTGGAGTTAGTTGTTGAATCGCATGAGGGAATAAATCCATTGGTAATTGTTCCCCAATAATTCCTGTAGAAGCAACACCAACTTCTTCTAAAGGGATCTGATATTTTTCTGCAACGAGACGACATGTTTCTTCAGCATGAATGAGACCTCGCTCTCCAGTGCATGCATTCGCGTTGCCACTATTTACAATAATGGCTTGTAATGTAGGAGTTTTTTCTACATGTTTTTTCATTATTTGAATAGGAGCTGCTTGCACTTTATTCGTCGTATATACAGCAGCTGCAGTAGCTGGTTTTTTACAAAGAAGTAAGCCAATATCCTTTTTCTTCCTCCGAAAACCAGCATGGATTCCGTCAACTAGAAATCCTTTCGGTGTAACAATTGTTCCATCTTTTACATAATGCATTTCTTTAAGGGTAAAGTGGGACATGTTGTAAACCAGCTCCTTCATCGAATCCACAAAGTAGATTCATATTTTGAATCGCCTGACCAGAAGCTCCTTTTACTAAATTATCAATGACTGAGACAATCGTTAGTCGACTCGTTCTTTCGTCATAAGAAATGCCGATATCACAAAAATTTGAACCTTGAACTTCTTTCGTACGTGGAAAGGAGTGAAGTGGGCGTATCCGAACGAAAGGATGATTGCGATATGTTTCCGTAAATAAATGATGCACCTCATCACTTGTTACCTTTTCTTCAAGAGTTACATACATTGTCGCCATAATTCCTCTTGTCATCGGAATGAGATGAGGAGTAAATGTAATTGCCGAAATGGTATGATTCCATTTCTTTAATTGTTGCTCTATTTCTGGTGTATGCTGATGTTCATTGACTTTGTATGCAACAACGGAATCATTCACTGTCGGGTAATGTGTCGCTTCAGATGCAGAACGTCCTGCCCCACTTACTCCTGTTTTTGCATCAATAATAATCGACGCTGGATCAATCGTTAATTCCTGAACAATTGGAGCAAGCCCTAGTAAAGCAACAGTTGGGAAACAACCTGGATTCGCAATGAACGAAAGAGATGAATCAAATGAACTCCATTCAGGTAATCCATATATTGCTTTTTTCTGAAGTTGTGTAGCCCTTTGATTCATGTTGTAATATTCTTTGTAAATGTCAGGATCATCAATCCTAAAGTCCCCTGATAAATCAATTACTTTCACTCCTTTTTCTAATAACTGAGGAACAATCTTTCCCGCTACTCCCGAAGGTGTTGATGTGAAAATGATATCCACTTCTTTGGCAATATGATCTATATCAAGCGTTTGTAAGTCGTGAGAAATTATTGTATGTATATGGGGGTAAAGTGCAGCAATGTTTGTACCTTCTTGACTTGACGAATAAATTGCATACACCTTTACAAAGGGGTGTTGATGTAGTAAACGTAATAATTCAATTCCTCCATATCCGGTTGCTCCGATAATTGCTACATTCATACCAATCACTCCTAATTTAGAAATTGTGTTTATTATACGTTGTATAAAAATAAAGTCAATAGTATATTTATACTTTTTTATTTTCGTTGAAACATATGCATATAACTAATTAAATGTGAAAACGTACATATCTGACACTTTTTAAAATGTATAATTATTGGGCATTTTATACACACGCATGCATAAAAAAACTCTATAGAAATAATCTATAGAGTATGTGATAACGTGTGAAAATGAATTTAATTAAAATGTTTGTTCATGGCGTCGAGTATATTTTTCTAACTTTTCTAATTCAACCATTAACGTAACAATGCTACTTGCAACTGGAAATATTTCAATCCAACGATCAATTTCAGACTGTTGCAATTCATTAATGAGATCATTAATCGTTAAGTTCATAGCTGTAAAACTATCTTTTTCCATTCCTTCTTGTGTTAACACTTTTCCTTCATATGTGAGCATAATATTTTCGTGATAATCCACAATTTTTTCAACAAGTTTCTTCACTAAAAACGATTGGTTTTCAGAAATTTCTTCAATTTTATTAATTTTACTCTCTACATTTCGGATGAGTTGGAATTCAAGTTCTACCACTTTTAACATTTGTTTAAATACAACAATATCTTTCATAAAGTTAATTCTATTACGAATTAACATCCTACCTTTTTCATCATCAATTACGCGAATATAATCTTTAATTTCTTTAATCGCTTCTTCAATTTCTGATTCCTTATCATGTAGTTCTTTTACTTTCATAGATCTACTAGGAATATAACGCAATAAAAATGTCGTTTGATCAGTTGCTTTTCGAATTGTTCTATAAATAATTTTTTGGTGATTCGGTGGGAATACAAGCATATTGACTAAAAATGCAGATAAGATACCGATAAAAATTAAAGATAACCGGTTCGCTAATACAACAAAATCTAACGTGTCTTCCCCCGATAACATAATCACTGAAATCGTAATAATCGTTATATTCACCGTCTTTACCCAACCAAGTCGAATATTCACGGCGATGGCTAGCATCACTGTAATACCGATGGAAACTGGATGTAATCCAAAGATATATGCACCTGTTAATGCAAAGACTACACCTATTATTGTTGAAATAACCGTCTCTTTAATATGTGTAATCGACCTCATAATTGAAGGTTGCATAGCAACAACGGCTGTAATTACGGCTACCATTCCATAATCAATCTTCAGCGTTTCAGTCACTAAGATTGCCAGGGCAACGGCAATTCCTGTTTTCATCATACGAGGACCAATATTAAAATTCATTGACTATACTCCCTTGTTCGTTATAAACACAATAAAACATCTATTTACTTCTTTCTTTAATTATGCCTATCTTTGATAATATATGCATAAATTATATCATGAATTCGAATTTGTCTATACTTTAATGTATTTTATTTTAATGAAATTGGTCGACAAAATGAATATTTACTGTTTCTTTTTACAAATCTGTTTTATAATAGAATCACAATTGTTTAGAAACGGAGCGAACGAGCAAATGACACTATTGTATAAAGGAAAAACAAAAGATGTTTATGAACATACGAACAATCAAGTACGACTACAATTTAAAGATGATGTAACTGGGGAGGATGGTGTATTTGACCCGGGTGCAAATACAGTAGGAGCTAAAATTAAGGGAGTAGGAAAGTCAGGACTTCGCGTGACTACATACTTTTTTAAACTCTTGCAAACAAATGGCATTCCAACCCATTTTGTATCTTCATCCATTGAAGAACGTTCAATGATTGTAAAAAAAGCTACCATGTTTGGAAATGGACTAGAAGTCATTTGTAGATATCGAGCGGTAGGTAGTTTTTACCGTAGATATGGGGCATACTGTGAAGAGGGTGAAATTTTACCCGCCATTACAGAAGTGACATTGAAAGATGATGATCGAAATGACCCACCGATTTCAAAAGAAACATTAGTTGCTTTAAATATTGTACCTGAAGATACTTATGATGAAATCATTGATTTAACGAAAAAAATTACCGCTCTTGTCCATGAAGCATGTGCACAACACGGACTAGAATTGTATGATATTAAATTAGAATTTGGTCAAGATCCTGAAACTGGAAAACTCATGCTCATTGATGAAATATCTGGTGGTAACATGCGTCTGTATAAAAAAGATGAATATGTGGAACCACTTGAATTAGAAGGCTATTTGTTGAACGATTAAGAATATAAAGCATCATAATTGTACAAAACCCTAGTTAGTGAACAAATTAAAAATTCCTAACTAGGGTTTTTTTAATGAAGTAGAAAAAAGGTGTGAGATACATGATAAAAATCATATTCAATCTGTTTTAGAGCATAAAGAACGCGCCAACGTGACCGATTTTCATATAAGTATCATAAAAGGGCACGATGGACACTCCAGCGTGACCGGTTTATATATAAATATCACAAATGGGCACGATGGACGCGCTAACGTGACTGATTTTCATTAAAATATCATAAACGGGAACGATGAACGCCCCAACGTGACCGATTTTCATTAAAATATCATAAACGGGAACGATGGACGCGCTAACGTGACCGATTTTCATTAAAATATCATAAAAGGGCACGATGAGCGCTCCAACGTGACCGGTTTTTATATAAGTATCATAAATGGGCACGATGAATGCTCCAACGTGACCGATTTCCATATAAATATCACAAATGGGCACGATAGACGCGCCAACGTGACCGATTTTCATTAAAATATCATAAAAGGGAACGATGAGCGCTCCAACGTGACCGGTTTTTATATAAGTATCATAAATGGGCACGATGAACGCCCCAACGTGACCGATTTCCATATAAGTATCATAAACGGGAACGATGAACGCGCTAACGTAACCGATTTCCATATAAATATTATAAACGGGAACGATGAACGCCCCAACGTGACCGATTTCCATTAAAATATCATAAACGGGAACGATGAACGCTCCAACGTGACCGCGGGGACTCTCTTTTATAGACTAAGAGCACGATTATGAAATTCATTCCTTTATTTATTTCGAATGGACCGCTGATATTTTACATTCCCCGCGATGAGGACTGCGCCCATGGCAAATATCGAAAATAGTTGGGATCCTTCACCTAGCGCAGAATACGTTGTTGCTAAAATGATTCCACCAATTAGTAAAATGTTCATTAAATTGTGTGACTTATATAACCCTTCTAAAATAATAAACTTCTCTCCTTCATCAGCCGTATCCAGCATTGCATCTAAATAGTCATCTCCTGATGTAGCATTTTCAGCTTTAGGAATCTCCCGGTCAGGATATAAATATGTTGATACCTTATTCATAAAACCACCAATAATTAAACTACCTACAAATAAGACGATTGAAATAATTATAATGGCTGTAGACAATTGCTGCGTCAGAGTAACGGCAACAGAAATCATGGCCAATACCGTTGCAGTATGAAAAGCGATTGCAAAATCACTAGACTTTTGATATTTCCTTTCATCAGCTAAATCCTCTTCTTCCCCCGTATATGTTGTATGATAAATGCGTTTCACTTCCATATATGACTGAATCGACCAAATAAGTAAACCAACCGTTACGATCATGAGAAAATAAACAAATATATCATCTGAGCGATTCATGTCCCTCATATACATGAACCCATAAGCCAAGGCAAATCCAACAATTGCTCCAATAACCATTCTCTTTATTTGTTTCATCTACAATTCATCCTCCTCAAAAATAAAAACATCTTCTACCTGTTCGTTAAAAATACGAGCGATACGAACGGCTATTAAAATAGAAGGCATATATTCTTCACGTTCGATTAAACTAATCGTTTGCCTAGAAACCTTCGCTAATTTTGCCAATTCAGTTTGATTGTATCCTTCCCGTGCCCGCAATTCTTTTAAACGACTCCTCATAAATACTCACCTCATTTACATCTGAAGATTGATATTACATCATCTTCCAATCCACACATGCTCATCATCAGACAGAAGTAAAGCTATATCATTTACCTATGGTTACTATAAATGATTGTTGTCATTTTGACAAGTATATTAGTCATTTTATACATGTTAGTTGTCAAAATAAATACTCTATACATAAAAAAACACCTTATATGATTGTTATGTACAGAAATCTATTCTGTACAAAAACCCATATAAGGTGCATACATGTATTATGAATGTTTAACGATTAAATCTTGCTTCATTTGCCATACTTTCTCACTTAAATCTACAAAGTATGTTTGTGGATTGAGTAAGCGAAGGGTTTCAGGCCAAATGGCATCGATTTGTTGGTTATGAAAACGACGAATTTCGTCCATCGTTGGTAAATCATACACAAGTTTTCCATGTTCATAAATTGGCTTCATTAAATCTACAGCTGTGTAATCATCTACATATTTATATTTGTGTGGGAAAATTGGATCAAACATTTTAAGTGGCTGATCATCAACGACTTCATCATCAAAAGCCAAATAGTCTCCCTCAGATTTCTTCGTTTTATTATTAATAATACGGTACAGTTTTTTCGCTCCTGGAGTTGTAATTTTCACTGCGTCCTCTGATAATTTTATTACTGGCTGCATACCATCATCACTTTCTCGAGCAACGAGTTTATACACTCCACCGAGTGCCGGATAATCCGATCCAGTAATCAGTTTCGTCCCAATTCCCCATGCATCAATTTGAGCATTTTGCATTTTTAAGTGGAGAATAACTTCTTCATCTAAATCACTTGAAGCCATAATTTTCACATGTTCCATTCCCGCTTCATCAAGCATTTTTCTTCCTTCAATAGAAAGGCGAGCAAGATCCCCACTATCTAAACGAATGGATAGTAACTTTTTCCCTTGTTTTTCAAGTTCTTTTCCAATTTTAATCGCATTTGGTATTCCTGAGCGTAGTGTATCATATGTATCGACTAAAAGAACCGCTTGATTTGGTAAGGCTTGGACAAATTGTTCAAATGCTTCATATTCGGTATCATGATTTTGAATCCAAGAGTGCGCGCTCGTTCCCTTTGTCGGTATATCAAACCATTTACCCGCCAACATGTTTGACGTTCCTGAGAATCCTGCAACATATGCAGCCCGGGCACCCCATACAGCTGCACTTGCTTCTTGAGCCCTTCTTGTACCAAATTCAACCACCTGATCGTCTTTTGTTACTTGAATAATTCGACTTGCTTTTGTCGCAATAAGAGTTTGGTAATTCATAAAGTTTAAAATAGCCGTTTCTATTAATTGAGCTTCAAAAACTGTTGCTTCAACTCGAATAAGTGGCTCATTCGGAAATACAATTTCACCTTCTTGCACAGCATACATATTTCCTTTAAAAGAAAAATCACGAAGTTCTTCTAAAAAGGCTTCATCATAATTTTCTTCTTGAGTTGCTAAGTAGGCGAGATCTTCTTCTGTGAAAGATAATTGATTCATATATTGCACAATACGTTCTAGACCAGCAAACACCGTATATCCATTTTTAAATGGATTCTTACGAAAATACGCTTCAAACACGACTCGATTCTTGTGTGTGTTGTTCTTCCAATATGCATACATCATGTTGATTTGATATTTATCCGTATGCAACGTTAAATCCCCATTCATCATTTTTTTAACTCCTTATCATTACATTTTTTATAGTATGCTCACTATTGCACAATCTTTTTCAAAAAAAACATCTTACATATTATGAATCAGTATACCAATAGTTTCCTGCGATTTCCACTCTTACTTAGAATATATCCCCCCGCATCCATGTGCGAGGGGCTTGTTTATCCTTATTTCGAAACGTGTGCAGCATAGTCTGCAAGCAAGCGTGCACCAAATCCTGTGGCACTTTTAGCATAATATCCTTTTTCTGAAGAAGACATGCGTCCTGCCATATCCACATGTAGCCATTTACTATTTTCAGGAACGAAACGTTGTAAAAACAGTCCAGCTGTAATAGATCCGGCTTCAGCTTTTGAACTGATGTTACTAAAGTCTGCGTAATCACTATCTAAATAGCTGTTATATGATTCTACAAGAGGCATTGGCCATACCCGATCACCGTTTTCATTACCAAGTGTACGAAGTTCTTGCGATAATTCCTCATCCCCAAATACTCCTGCTACGTCTGAACCTAATGCTGCTACAACTGCTCCAGTTAACGTAGCAATATTAATAATGTATGTTGCATTTAATTCTCCTGCGCGAATGAGACCGTCAGCTAATACGAGACGACCTTCTGCATCTGTATTTCCAACCTGAACGGTATGTCCATTTTTATAACGAATAACATCTCCAGGAATAAGTGCATGGGCATCCGGCATGTTTTCTACGATGGAAATAAGAGCAACTACGTTTACTTTTGCTTTTGTTGCAGCTAATAATTTCATTGCTCCTGCAACAGCACCTGCTCCCCCCATGTCCATACGCATATCACTCATGTCACGAGTAATTTTTAAACTAATTCCACCTGTATCAAATGTAACTCCTTTACCAACAAGAGCTACTAATGGTTTTGATGGATCACCTTGATAGGATAATTCTACAAATCGTGGCTCATGCTTACTTCCACGTCCAACGTGTAACATTCCTTGCATATTTTCTTCTTCAATCTTTTGTTGGTCATACACAGTAACTTTTACATCTGTACCCTTAAAAGCATCTTCAAGTACGACTGGGAATGATTCTGGGTGTAGTACACTTGGGATCTCATTGACAAGATCTCGCGAAAATGCAGTTGCTTCTGCACGAGCTTCTCCTAATTCTATTTGTGCTTGTACAGATTTTTCATCAGCGAATACTAAGGTAGTTGTAAGCTTTTCTTCTTTAGTTTTGTATGGAGTAAATATATAAGAACCGAGAGTCCAACCTTCAACAAACGCTATAACAACACTGTCTTTATTCACGTTAGAAAATGCTTTTACTAAAGCTTCTTCATTTACATGTGCTTGATCAATCTTTTGATTACGTAGGCTGC
>DATGUV010000137.1:0-17978 GCA_035301025.1 Bacillota bacterium
GCGTAGAACATACTTAATCCAGTATTAAAAATCATTCCAAATAAAACAATCGACATACCAACTCCAAGTACGGGTGAAATCATATCTACTAACTTCAACATTGGTAATTCATAAGAAGCGACTACATCGATACGGGATAAAATAGCAAAGTAACTTAAAAAGATCAGTACCCCAAGTCCAAGACCACCTAAAAACCCACCCATTCGAGCAACTTTCTCATCCTTCTCTGCCCCACCCATTACAAGGGACATGGCTGCACCAACTGCAATGTTAAAGGAAACATAGTTAATTCCCGATAACGCCCAGTGTGGTAAAGCTGAATCCGACTGTTGTGCAATGACGTTCAGCTCTGAAAATGGTAATTCAACAGTAAATAAAGCATATACGCTAACAAGTGCAATCGCTGCAATTAAAAAAGGCGTTACACTTCCAATAATGGCAATTACCTTATCTACATTTAACATTCCTACAACAATAATCAGTACAACTAATAATAAACTTCCATATATATGTGGAATTCCAAACTGTTGATTCAAGTTGGATCCTGCCCCAGCAATCATAACAACCCCAACACCAAATAGTGTAAAGACAATGACTGCATCTACAATCATCCCGAGCCATTTCCCACTAATTTGATAGATTACTCGTTTGTGGGATTGTGCTTTCATTCGACTTCCCAAAGTTGTAAGGGTCATTCCTAAATAAGCAAATAGAACCGTTGATAACGCCACAGCAAAAGCACCCATATACCCAAAACTTGTAAAGTATTGCAAAATTTCTTGACCTGATGCAAATCCTGCTCCCACAATAATTCCAATGAAAGCACTTGCAATCGTAAACACACGCTTCATGTTTCCCACCGTCATTTCTTCATTAATATGTAGTTTTTCTTTCAACTTAGTGAATTTCATAATACGTATTTCATGCCATTTCACTTCAACTTGTAGTTCCGTTGGAGCTTTCGGAACTACATGTTGTATTGATATAGCTAATTTTGGTCATTATGAAATTCATTCAACTAGATTCCTATAATTTCTACTTATAAAATAAGTATGTTTGTCGAAAAGGAATGAATCCTCTAATAGGTTATCATTTTATATGTGTACCTTGCAATGATTATTTAAATGTATTTTAAGTTGTATGCCGGCACTGATTGTAAAGACTTATACAGCAACTAAAATGAAACTTTATTCAGTAGGTGTTTTTGATCCCTTACACATTTTCCTTTTTCTCTAAATCATAGAAATGGGTATTGACTCACCGTTCATACATGATAAAAACACCACCTTCGCGTGCGTTAAAAGCATCATCATGCGAAGGTGGTATTTCCTTTTTACAATTAATTATAGAAGCCAAACACATATAGAGCAGAAACAAGAATAGCTAAAAACACAACTGTAATCAGCACAGTATATAAAACGACTTTTAAATCCTTCGTCTCCACATAAACGATGATAGAAACAATCACCGTTATTAAGCAACCGAAGAAAAAGGCAATCATCGGGTTCGTAGGAACAATAAAGTCATGAACACTAAAGTTTTTCACGTTACCTCCTCCTAGATAATCTTTTTACGTATCATTCACCATTTCCATCCCATCAATTAAACGCAACACTTCATCTTGGGATACAGACGGATCATTCATCCATATTTGATAATGGATTCCGTCATGCTCCCACATATACACATCCTGTTCAAATATCGTTTGAAAATAAATATCATGAACCCTAGACTGTATTTCTTCAAAATCCTCTGCATCATAGAGAGCCCAATCTGATGGGGATTCATTTATTTCTAACGATGCAAAAGGCAATCCATTATTAATATAATTGATGGTGTATGAATCTGGCATATCTTCCATCTCAAATAATAAAATAGATTCTATTTCTATCTCTTCATTTTCAGGGAAGTATGCCATTTCCTCCTTAGTAAGCTGTTGAAGTTCCTCAAAACTAATGGCTGTTTCAGGGTTTATTTCATCTAAATCAATGACTGTCATATCCTCTGTTGATTCGATAGTAAATAAGGAATCTTCTAATTCTTTGTTCGGTTCAAAATGTGTATACACGATTTCACTCATTGTATCCCCAAACGTAAATCTACTCTTTAATATAATCGAATATTCTGCATCAAACCAGTGTTCTTGCTCCCCGTTAAGGGAAGTATTATCCCTTGGGGTTGCCTGAATATGATGGGTCTTTCGTCCAAGGAGTTTTTCTTCTCCAATGTACTCAATGTTATGTGTATCTTGGATACCTTCAATTAATATCATCATTTCTTCTTTTGGAGAATTAGTGAATTCCTCAAACTCACTAAAATTCCCTTCTAATAGTTCATTTGATTCTGTATCATAAATTTGGATCTTCTTTATATTACTCGTAATAATAAGCCCAGATCCATCATCATAAACGGTTTCCATTCGCCCCCTTCCATCTCTACTGAACCATTCTTTTGATGTAGAAGAGGTATAATCTTCGTCATTTTCTTTAATGATTGTTTCACTTTCAGCATAATAAGAAACCTCTTCATCCGATTTCAAAGCATTCTCGATTACTTGATCTGGTCTAAATTCATTCCCTTTTGAAAAACATGCGGTACAACATAAACCTATTACACTAATCATCACCCAAAAAGTAATCCCCTGTCTTCCCATTTCAATCACCCTTTATCCCTTGGTAGGCGACAGACCATACAAACTCCATATCCCTTATCTGAGTAAAGATGAACAGCTCCACCATGCTTTTCAATAATTTTCTTTGTAATACTTAAGCCTAAACCGGTTCCGTGGTCTGACTGTTTTGTTCGAGCCTCATCCACTTGAAATAATGGATGAAACACATGCGGTATGTCCTCTTGTGGAATAGCTTCCCCTTCATTTTGGACAAAAATATACACATTGTTATTAAAATCAAATGGATGTTTCTTTGCAGATGGGAATAACCATGATGGTTGATCCTCTGTACTCGAATAGGCACCAATCCAGATATTTTGGTGTTCTTTCGTATGATGAATAGCATTAGACACTAAATTGTCTACTACACGAATCATTTGATTTGGATGAAGTTCATACGTTCCACTTACATATACTTCAGAATGAAGTTGTATTCTATGTTTTTTACATAGACGTTCATAATCAGACATAAGCATTTCAAAAAATTCTTCTCCTTCAACAGTAACAACATCAAATTCATAGGAAGGGGACTGAAGCAATGTATACGTGAGTAAATCATCCAACATGTCCTTCATGAAGTTCGACTTCTCAGTAATGATACGATGATATGCTTGTTGTTCTTGTTTCGTTAGTCCGTCTTCATGTTCCAATGCTTCTGCATAGGCTCTAATCGAGGTTAAAGGTGTTTTTAAGTCATGGGATAATGTTGCAATCATATATTCTTTCTCCCGTTGTTGTTCTTCAATTGCTTCATTTGCTTCAACAATTTGATTACGCATTGTATAAAATTGTTGTTTTAATTCTCCTATTTCATCTTTTTTCATTTCTGTTTCTTTGAGTACGTCACCTTTCGCAAAAGCTGACATTTCCCCCATAAGTCCAGTTAATCGGTCATTTAACTTTCGGTTAACTAAATAAATAATGGTTACATAAATGAGGATAAATACGATAACAAATATCCCCGCTATTAAATATGTGCGATGCACAACGCCCTCTGTCCACTCTTCTCGTGCAACTGAAATGTGGAAAAAACCAACAACTTTGTTGTTTTCAAAGACAGGTTCTTTGTACGTAAACGATCTATATCCTTGATTATATGTATACAAATCTTCATATAATATTTTTTTATGAATACTGTTCGTCACTTGATTCGTGGAAGCGTCAGACGAATATAAAATAAAACCATTTTCATTATATAACGTAATTGCACGGTGATTATCTACTAATTGCTCAATGGGACGATAGTCTGCAAATCCTTTATAATATTTAGGATCACTCAATTGTTCCTTCATATCCTGCATCGCATTGGTTGATTGAATGTATTCAGCAAAATGTTGGTCTTCATTATAGGAGTGAATCCAAGCAAACAACAAATATACACAAATCAATGGCAAAAACATGACGAAAAAATAAGACAGCAAAAGCCAGGTTTTTAGTTTCACTGATACTCACCAATGAATCGATACCCTTTCCCCCAAACCGTTTGTATAAATGTTGGTTGTTTTGGGGATTCTAACAATTTTTCTCGTAGGGAACGAATGTGAACAGTAACGGTGTGTAAACCTTCTGCTTCAATCTGATTCCAAACATGCTCATATAGCTCTTCTTTGGAAAATGTGCGTTGAGGGTGTTCAACCAATAACCGTAATACTTCAAATTCTTTATTTGTTAAATACACTTCTTCATCATGTAAAAATACTTGTTCATAATCCCAATGAATCTTCAGGCCATGTTCATACATAGCAAGGGCTCTATTTTCTTCGATTCCTTTATATCGTTTCCATCTTCTTAGTTGTGCATCAACACGTGCTTTTAATTCCTTTACACTAAAAGGTTTTTCCACATAATCATCTGCCCCAAGATCAAGTCCAGATATTTTATCGTTTTCCTCTGTACGGGCACTAATGATAATCATTGGTAGGTCACTTTTCAGACGTATGTTTTTACATAGGGTAAATCCATCCATTTCTGGAAGCATTAAATCAATTAACACTAAATCATAGGACCCTTGTTGAAAATCTTCCCACCCCTCTAAACCTGTTGTAGCCCATGTAACTGCATGGTTTTGTCTTAATAATGTATCCCGGATTACTCGTGCGATTTCAGGGTCATCTTCTACTAGTAAAATGTTTGCTTGCATGCAAAATCCCTCCCTCATATATAAAATGTATCATTAAAATTTCATATGTTCGATAACTTTATATATAGTTTAGCATTTTGATACGTACGATGCAGATACGTTTGTATGATTTCTCTAATCCCTTTAACGAATTGAATGGTATCATTCATGTATACTAGAAAATCTATCCAAACCTATTATTGAAAAGCATGAAATTATGTTATGATTTATTCATTCGAATGGTAGGTGATGCGCTATGAGTATTTGGTTTGGAATCAACGTGTTCATTCTCGTATTTGTTTTGTGGAAGGTGCTAGCAGGGACTCTTTCAATACACATTTTATTTGGTGCAAGTGCATTTTTTGTTCTTTTATATAATTTTACAAGACACGCTTTTTTCGCAACGATTCGATCGAATATAAAACGATCGATTAAAATAAAATTTGCGCACATATCTAAACGAGTGTTGCCTTATCACAAATGGACAGGATCCCTTGCTTTTTTTCTTATGGTCATCCACGCTTCCATTATTATTCATAAGTTTGGATTTCATCAAAGCAGTTTCAAAATGATGACTGGAATTTTCGCTGCATTGATTTTTTTTGCAGTCGTATTATTCGGTTGGCTTCGCTGGTATCGTACGACGGTCTTTCGGCGTTATGCCCATTGGATTCTTGCATTTTTCTTACTATTTGCTGCACTTATTCATATTGCTATATAAAAAGACAATCTAGAAATCCCTAGATTGCCTGTTTACGTTCATAAAGTGAAACTTCATTCTGTAAAATGGAAGTATGCGTATGGACTCTCCGTTCATACGCGATAAACTTCTGTGAATCAATGGAAAATACCGGCATTTTTTGACTTTTCCAATACTTTTTCGAAGTTTTTATTAATCGGCTCTTTTAAAAATGTCCCAAACAACACAATTAACATGACAAATATCGATAAAACAAGTACATCAATCAATGCGTTGCTCCAAACAATTCCTCCAACAGCTTCCCGCATTAATTCAACAGCATATGTGAAAGGTAAAAAAGGACTAATCGTTTGAAAGAACTTTGGCAATAAAGCTACAGGATATGTTCCACCAGATCCTGCAATTTGAAGCACAAGCATAACGATTGCTAAAGCCTTCCCTACATCACCGAACACAGAGACAAATGTGTAAATAATTAGGATGAATACTAAACTACAGAACAGTCCAAATACTACAAACCATACCGGATGGGCAATATCTACTTGAATGATAAATAAATCCCCTAATGTAACAATGGAAGCTTGTAGTGCACCAAGTAACGTAAATAAAAACAACTTCCCGAAATATACTTCTCTAGGTCGAAATGAAGCATCAACAGAATACTCCGTTGCTAGTAATGAGATTAGGAGTAATCCCCCTACCCATAAGGATAAAACCGTATAAAAAGGCGTCATTCCAGTCCCATAATTTTGAATTGGGAATAAAGAATGCTCGGTTAATGTAACAGGTTCAGCAAAAAAACCACGCTCTGCCTCTGGATCATTTTGAAGCAATTCAATAACCTCTTGTAAATCTACATCTTCCTGTGCTGAACGCACTCGGTCTGCAAGTTCCGTTACTTTATCATTGATATACGGATATTCTCCAAGAACTTCATTCAATAACTCTTTTCCATCAGTCAAGCTCCCGTCCGTTCGATTGAGTAATTCTTTCACGGAAGGTAAGGTGTTTTGAATCTCCGTAACCATAGAACGTGCATCAGCAATGGTTGCTTTTGCTTGGGCAAACTGCTCCAATACAAAAGGTTCAATTCTTTGGTTATAAATTTCTGAGAATGTTTGCAATGCTTGTTCCACATCTGTTACCACATTTTTCACGTGAGCAAGTACGTCCTCAACTTCTGCTTTCTTTTCTTCTAAAAATGCTGCAATGTTATCTACTTCACTTTTACCTTCTTCTAATGTTGTAGTAAGTTCTTCTAAATCTACTAAGGCAGCTTTAAGAGTTTCCAATGCCTCCTCGTTTGGATCCTCTTCATTCTCCATTTGCTCTACAACTGCCTCTAAAATATCCTGTATCGTTTGGAGAGATTCAAGAGAAGCATTGATTTGTTCTTCAATTCGTTCTTGTATGGCTTCACCTTCAGAAAAGTCTATTCCCGCTTCTTCCACTTCTTCTATAAAACCATGGATAGAAGATACGGTGTCTTGGGCAAGGTCTAATTCTTCTTTAATACGTGGACCTAATTGCTCCAGTTCTTTTTCAGCTTCTTCTAAAAAAGCATTTGTTTCATCAATCGTATCTAATCCGCTTTGGACAGCTGTTTCTACCTCTGGCATTTTGTTCTGGGCTTTTCTTACAATAGTTTGAGCCTCTTCTGCATCTGAGAGGGTTGATATGAGTGTTTCGTGAATTTCTGGAAGTTTCTCTTCAATCGTAAATAAATAATCTTCAAATTGTTCAATGTTTGGCATTTCCTCTTCAATTTCTAATCCTATATCATTAAACACTTCAAAAATAATTCCATTTACTGTAGAAACAAACTCACTACTAATATCTTCTACGATGACACTTGCACCTTTTTCAGTGATTTTTGGTGCAATCGCATTTATTTTTTCATTTACATAATACTCTACATTCGCTTTTTGGGGATTGGATTGGATAACTGTTCCTAAATTTTTGGAAAAGTTCTCTGGAATTAATATAACCGCAAATAAATCTCCTTTTTCTAGTTGATCCATTGCGTCTCTTTTATCCATAAACTTCCACTTCATTGAATCATTTTCTTTCAATGTTTCAACTAAATCATTTCCTACATCAATCCGTTGATCGCGAACCGTTTCTCCTGTATCTTCGTTAACGACTCCAACAGGTATTTGATCTGTTTGTCCATAAGGATCCCATGAAGCTTTAATATTTAGCCATGCATATAAAGATGGCAAAAAAACAAGACCACCGAGAATGACTAGGACAACCCAGTTCTTACCAATATTTTTCATGTCTTGAGTGAAAATATGCCAACTATTTTTCATTCTGTTCACCTATTCTGTATCCATACTAGTTGCATGTGGACATGCATTTGTATTGTTCCCTGTAAGGAGAAATCTACTTCGTTTTTAAAAAATGCTATGTAAACCATTCAGAAGGAGTACGGTATCATGAAATCATACAACTTACTCTTTTACATGTATCTTGTTTTAATCGATGATAAAATAGCACTTTTAACAATAAAAATGTATACTACATGCTCTTGTATGATAAAAAGTCTTTCACCACATGCAAAACTGGCGAAAGACTATTGAAATCATAGTCATTGAACGGATGATTGAATGGAAATTGTCCCATCATCCGCTGATACGATCGTCCAATTAGGAGATAATATTTGTTCGAGCTCAATACGCCTATTTTTTTCCACAAGTAATCTCCCTATAGAATCCTCGTGTTTTTCAAAGTCCTTTTCAGGTATTTTATCAAACTTTAATCGCAACATGTTTACAAGTCCATTAAACGTTAAAAATTTTATCTTATATCCTTCTTTAATAATGGATTCATATGCCGCTTCATTTTTCGCTAAGGATTGTAATAAAGTAAAATCAAAATTTTCATGGACCTTGCTCCATGTTTGAATCGATGTATCGTTTACTCGTAACAATTCCTCGTTCGTTACACCCGTACTGCGTAATGTTTCGATAATATATGCTTCCATTAATGAAATCTTTTCCAATGTCATGATTGCTCGCTCCCTGCTCTTCAGTTGCTAATCGTATATCTGAGTTCGTAGTAATCGTATGTTTGATTATAGTAGAATACGTGGTTCACTTCAATAGAACACTCTTTATTTTCTCATAAAAAGAGTCACTCCCCTAATTATTTCCCGGGAAATGACTCTTAACTTGTCTATTCATGTTTGATTCACGTCGAGGTTAGTCGATAATTTCGTTAAATAATAGACCGTCATCTTTTAATTTAATAATTTTTAGACGTTTATCATTTTTAACGAAGACACTTTTGAATTCTTTTTCACCAGACGCATCTTCAAATAAGATGATACGATTTCCTTTGTTGTCTGTTTCAAGAATACTTTTGTATGAATTTAAATCAATATTGTCTGCAATAACATCGAACTCTTCGAAGTCTTCAATAGCACTATGATCTATTTCTCCCGATTCTTCGTCATCTGCTTTTTCAGATTCAGATGCATCTTCATCGTCAGTTTCATTTTCATTCGCTTCATCCGCTTCGCTCGTGTTTGTTTCAGATTCTCCCGATTCTTCTGATTGATCAGGTTCTTGTGTCGTTTCATCTGCTGGTTCTGATGATTCATCCTTGTCACTTCCACATGCTGCTAGAACAAGGGCTACTAGAACTAAAAGTAGAAGTAACGCTCTTTTCATAACAATCCCTTCTCTCTAAGTTGTTATTTGGATGTTTTGATGTCTATGATTTTAGTTTATACCTTAGAAAAATAAGTGTCAATAATTTATGAGGTTTTCATGCGACTGCGAACAAATATTTTATTTTATTTCTAGGATGTTGGATACTATATATTTTGGTATACTAAAGTAGAATAAGTCGACACATGTGCAAGGAGGATTATGAATGGCACACATTACATTAAGGACGCTTGAAAAAGAGGATATACCCTTTATACACAAACTTTTTAACGATCCAGCGATTATGTCCTATTGGTTTGAAGAAGCATACCATTCCAAAGGAACATTGGAAGAAAGTTTTGATAAAAATAAAGAAAGCCCTCACACCCGTAGTTTTATCATCGATCATGCAGGTGAGGATATTGGTCTAGTTCAACTGCTTTTTATTGATACGATTAGTCGAAATGCTGAATTCGCTATTATGATTGACCCACAACATCAAGGAAAAGGGTATTCCCATTTAGCTACGCAACAGGCGATTGATTATGCTTTTCAAACGTTAAATTTACACAAGTTGTATTTATGGGCTGATGAAACCAATGAAAAAGCAATCCATATTTATAAAAAACATGGTTTTACAGTTGATGCTGTTTTGCATGAACACTTTTATGTAAATGGGTCTTACCGAAATACAGTCATCATGAACATTTTCCAAAGGGATTATTATGCGAATCAATCATAAAAAGAAGCGAGCCACAGACAAGTTTCACGGTGGTTCGCTTCCCCTTTTAACATCAGATACGACACTTCTCTTTACGTTCGATTCCAAAATCGTTGTTTAGCCACTGCCTTCGTAAAGGCCTTAGGAAAGTCTGGATGATTTGCTGCAAATACTACACCAGCCATATTATTACTCTCAGAAGATTGAACGTATGGTGTACCGGAAGTTGCTACACCTATCGGTTTATAATATTTATACGCTTCTCTCACATACGTACGTACATGCTCGTTAAAATCATCTTGATGATGTGTTTCTCCACCAACAACGTAATATGAATCATATAAAGTAGGATTGATGGTAATAAATGTTTTATCCACCTCTAAAGACATACCATCTATACCTTGTAGTGTGCCAAGTTGTTCACTAACAATGTCAACAAATACTCCGTATTCTTTTAAAACACGCAATGTTTCAGTGACTTCTCTTCCTGGAAATCCATTCCCAATTAAAACTGCAACTCGCTGTGTATATGCATAGTAAGCTGTATTTGCTTCACTTAAACTCGGTGATGATGCCGAAACGTCCACATGACCTTTTTTAGGTGGTTTCACATTTACATGCTCAGCTATTGCTGTTGCCATGGACGTATCAACATTTCCAAACATATCGACTACTCGCTGCCTAACGTTAGCACTTTTTACGTACCCTAAATGAAAATTAAACGTTTGCACGATGTGCTGTTTCTCAACTGTGGACATGCTATTCCAGAAAAGACGTGCTTGAGAGAAGAAGTCAAAAAATGATTCTCCAGGACGTTCCCTCGTTTTATTCCCCTCTACTTTTTCTGGATAGTGAACATATCCACCTTCTTCAGGAGGGACTTCTTGCGGGGTATTTCCTGCTAAGTGATTTTCATGGTAATTTACATCATCAACGTCTATACGATAGCGTGAGTAGCTGTCTCTTTGATTAAAATGAACATCTGCAATCGGTTGATTCACAGGTATTTCGTTAATATTTCCTGTTCCTAATCGGTGATAATCTGTATCTCTATACGCAAAGGACCTTCCTTGTAAAACTGGGTCATTCGTAAAGTCTATTCCTGGAACGACAGTTGAGGGGTCAAATGAGGCTTGTTCTTCTTCAGCAAAATGATTGTCGACAAGTTTGTTTAACGTCATTTTTCCAATAATCTCTACAGGTATCTCTTCTTCAGGCCATAGTTTGGTATCATCTAATATGTCAAAATCATATTTATTTTCATCTCCTGCTGCAATAAGTTGCACACCTAATTCATACTCAGGATATGCCCCTCGCTTAATTGCTTCATGCAAATCTCTTCGATGATAATCTGGATCTACCCCACCAATGATATTCGCCTCTTCTAGCAGTAACGAATGTACACCTAACATTGGTTTCCATACGAACCGAACAAAGGTTGAGGTTCCTTCAGCATTCATGAAACGAAAAGTGTTTACAGGATAGCCTTCCATCATTCGCCAACTGCGAGGTCTACCTCGGTCTGACATTAACCACATAATAAAATGAGCTATTTCTTGGTTACTAGAAATATAATCCCAAGCATTATCATGGGCAACTGTTGCTTGAGGTACATCTGTTTTTGGGTTTGGCTTTACAGCATGCACAAAATCAGCAAATTTCATCGCGTCCATTACTGCAAACACTGCAAATGAAAGTGCCAACATATCATAATTTCCTTCTTCGGTATAAAACTTTGTTGCAAACCCACGAATATCAATTGCTGTATCCTTCGATCCTTTACTCCCAATAAAGTTTGAGAATCGCACAAATACAGGTGTTTTCCTTCCAGCTTCTTGGAGAAAGTGGGCAGTGGTTATATGTTTCATCGACTCATATAATTCAAACTCTCCATATACCCCGTCTCCTCTAGCGTGCACTACTTTCTCAGGAATGCGTTCTCGATTAAAATGGGATTGTTTTTTATAAAAATGAAAATCTTGAAATAATGTTGGACCACGTTTACCAGCACGTAAAGACCAGCGATCATTCGAAATATTTAATCCCGCATCACTTGTAAGGTTCTTACCTTTCCCTGTGTTTTTTCTTCGGTATTTTTCTAGCTCTTCATCTTTTTTACTTTCTTTCTTCCTTGATTCATCTTGAGATGAAAATTCATCCATACCATCACCTTCTTTATCCATATTCACACACTATTTCTATATATATGTGATAGCATTGAAAAAAGAACAGAAAAAACCTTCATACCTCATAAAGATGAGTGTATAAAGGTTTTTTCTGTTTGAAAACTATTTACTAAGCCCTAAAGCTTCTTCTAATAAATCATCTGATTCACGATTTTCATCATAATCAAGGACTTCTACTACCGGCTGATAGGATTCTCCATAAATTTCTATATCCTTATACGTATGAATGGATTCATACATCTTTTTCATCTGATTGTAAATAAAGTCTTCTGATTGATCGTCTGGTGACCAGTACAAGATTTCAAGTACTGTATCTTCATTTGTTGCTAATGATTTACGATTGTATTCAATGGATTGGGCGTGTGTAAATTCTTCACGCTGATAGAAGCGCAATCGCTTCGCGGAATCCGTATCCTCATAATCGATTGGTTCGACCTCAAGAATAATGGGTTTGTTTTTTTCTTTCATTTTTTCAATTAGTTGATGTCCAATTCCTTTTCCTCTTGATTGTGCAGAGACCCATAAATAATCGATGAATAGAAAGTCTTTAAACTCTGCATACATCAACACGTGATATGGCCCTTCATCCTTGTAATATACATCGTCTTTTTCATCTAAGAGTATATCCATATGCCTCTTTGACTTCATTTCTTCTACAGGGAAATACTCTTTTAACTTCTCATACCAATTCATTGATCTACTCCTTTTTTATTATCTACTTTAGTATAACGAACCCACCTTCTAGCGCAAACCGTATATAAACGCATCTAGCACCTTTAATATTGATGAGCATTTATGAAACGAATGTAAGCATTTTATTCGACTATTAGGTAGTAAATGCTACGGATTACAGAGTAATCATTGATATTGGGTTCCATGTTTATAAATTGTCTATATAAGAGGATGTATTTTATTATTACCCAAATCAGCTATATCAATACATATTATAGTAATATGGCATAAAATACGTTTTATGAAATTCTTTAAAGTGCGAATGTTTTGGTGAAGATCTCCTTTACGTTAGGTTTTTGAAATGAGGGAATCAGCAAATTCAACTCACTTTTAGAAAGCATTAAAAAAGTCAGAAGTTCTATTTAATGAGAACTTCTGACTCTAAATTTTCTAGCCTCCAACAAATCAACTGTGTTTATTGGTTTACTGCAACAATTTCTTCTGCAATACGGTTAGTTAAATCTTCAGCTGTTTTTGGAACAAAGTTTTTCAAGATCGCATTGATCATTGGTCCCATCATTCCTTTAGCTGTAATATCTAAGTTTCCTGTCATTTTTGTTTGATGATCTGATAAAGCATCTGCTTGGAAATAACCATTTCCAGCGAAGTTTTCATTCAGACCTGTTAAATCAAACGTTACAGTTGTAGGCTCAATCCATTCCTTGATATCAACTTGTAATTTAACAGTTTTTTGCATAATTCCGATATCGCCTTTAAACGTCCATGTAGATTGCATATCGCTAATAATCTCATGTTCAATATATCCTGGTACAAGTGGTGCCCACTTATCCATATCACTTACAAAATCCCAAATGTTTTCAATAGGTAAATCTAATACTACTTCAGTTGTTCCACTTGGCATAGTGAAAACCTCCTCATATTTTTTCTGTTGTTTCTTTATTAAAGCTCTCTATTTGCAGTGTTTGCAAGGTGTTTCCCAGCTAAATATCCAAATGTTAAAGCAGGTCCAATGGTTCCGCCCGCACCTGGATATGCTCCTCCTAGAATCCCCATTGCTGCGTTACCAGCTGCATATAATCCTGGGATTAGCTCTCCGCGAAGGCTGATAACTTGTCCATGTTCATCAATACGTGGACCACCGTTCGTACCAAGTGCTCCTTGATAAACTGGAAGTGCATAAAATGTCGCTTTTTCAATTGGTCCAATCATTGCTTCAATTCCAGCTCCACCTGTCGCCATATTACCAAAGTATAATCCACCACGGCCGAAATCAGGGTCAACATGGTTGCGGGCATTTTCGTTCCAGTGGTTAATTGTTTCTTCAAGTACTTCTGGTTCAATATCAATTTGTTTTGCAAGCCCTTCAATACTATCTGATTGAGGTACCCAATCAGGCGCTTCTTCACCTGGTGCCATCGTTACAATTAGTGCACGGTCTTTTAATTGTTGGTCAAAAATCATCCATGCTCCACCAGAGTTTGCAAGTGTTTGCGTGTTCTGATCATACGTATAAAATGCTTTCGGTAAATCTTGATATGTTGCTCCTTCGTTAACAAAACGTTTACCTGATTTGTTTACCATAATTGAGTTTGCCATCGTACGTGCTGAAGAGTCTATTTGGTTATACACTCTACCTTCATATTCAATTGTTGGATCGACGAAAGCCGGTGACCACCAAGCACTATCCATATTACCTAATGCGGCTCCTGCTTCCATAGCCATAATTAAACCATCACCCTCATTGTATGCAGGTGATTGTGGATGTGTAATTGGACCACTTAAGAAAGTATTTACAAGTTCTTCGTTCCACTCGAATCCTCCTGAAGCAATCATGACACCTTTTCTAGCTCCAACAAAGAAATCTTCTCCATCTTTTACTGCACGAACTCCGACAACTGCACCGTCATCGTCCATGACAAGCTCTTCCCCCGGAGTAGATAAGTATGTTTTCACTCCAAAATCTAGTACTGTTTTAAACAGTCCGCCAATAAGCGCTCTCCCCATTGTTGTAATGTTTTTCTCCATACGTTCTGCAACGAGTGAGAAGTCAGCTTTACTTGGATCAGACGCTCCGCCTTCTGCTAATGTTAATGGAGGGAAAATCGGGTTTCTTCTGATTTTATGTTCCCATTCCCCTAATTTAGTTAATGGAAATGGTTCAGGGTCTAAAGATCTTCCTTCATTTTTACCACCTGGGTTGTTCGCATAGTAATCTCCATATCCTCTTGGTATAGAGAATCGTACAGGTGTCTTTTCATATAGATAATCAATCATATGCTTACCTTCATGAATATATAGATCAACTAACTTAGGATCTGGCTCGCTTCCTCCTGTTAAGTGTGAAAGATATTGTTTAGCTTCTTCAAATGAGTCTTTAATCCCTTTTTCTTTCATATAACGGTTTTCAGGAATCCAAGGAATCCCGCCGGAGAAAGCTGTAGTACCTCCAATTTCATCGGATTTCTCTAGAATTACTACTTCAGCACCTTCATCAGCTGCACGAATGGCAGTTGTTAATGCTGCACCACCACTACCTAACACTACTACGTCTGTTTCTAAGTCCCATGTTACTTTGTCTTTTGAAAGCATGTTTTATTCCTCCTTGGTGTATTTGGAAAACGATTACATTACTTGTACATATGAATTAAATTAGCATACAAATACATAAAAAGTAGTAAAATATTTTACTTAATAGACACTGTGTCTTCTACTTCTATTATATCCTATTATGGGACTAAAGCAATAATCAATATGCGATAGAGTGTTGCTTTGTAGTCAATATATAATATAATGTCTATAAGATCATAAAATGTTGAATGGAGGATACATATTGGATACAAAATTGGATCCTCGTGTAAAAAGAACACGAGCAATGTTTGAAAAATCCCTACTTGACTTAATGGATGAAAAAGAATACAGAAGTATTACCGTACTAGAGATTGCGCAGCGCTCTACACTTAATCGTGCAACTTTTTATTTGCACTACTATGATAAAGATCATTTACTCGAACAAATACTCGATGAAGCGCTAAACGATTTAAAGATTAGCGTGGAAGTTAAAGCAGTTGAATATGAATATAAAAGCGAAAACCCACATCCTATATTCGTTCGTTTATTTGAAAAAATGATTGAGAAAAACAAATTTTATCAAATTATGCTTGTTCGTGAAAATAATTATTATTTCACTGAAGCTGTGCGCAAAATCATTAAAGATTTTGTTAAAGAAGGAACATCATACATGCGTAATCAGGATATAACGTATAAAGTGCCAGTAGATTTATCTGTTGCATATATAACATCTGCATATTTAGGTGTAATTATTTGGTGGTTAAAAAATGATATGCCATACACTCCTACATATATGGCAACCCAATTAACACGTATGTCTACTGTTGGCCCATTTGCGGATAATCCTTTTTTAAACAGCGATTAATTCAACCATTGGTTTATTATAACACCAACAGTAGTAGAACATACATATGATGACATTCATTAAATGTGCCTCACTCATATGATGTACTATACAGAATGTTTTTCACAAAAAAGACACCTTAAACCATTACTTATCTTGCCGAATGATTTAAGGTGTTCTGCTTCTTCTATTTCCTATTAAGGAACTGGCTGCCGGAAATTCCAGGGGTTGTCATTTCAAATGGATCTAATATTGTTTCAATTTCCTCTTTTGTAAGTAAGTTATGAGCCTCACAAATTTCTTTTATCGTTAAACCAGTTTCTTGTGCTTGTTGAACGACTTTAGAAGCTGTTTCATATCCTAAGTGTGGGTTTAGAGCAGTAATGATTCCGTAACTTCGTTCTACATAGTCTCTACATCTCTCCACATTTGCTTCTATACCACTAATTGCAAAACGAGTATATACGTCAAAACCGTTTTTCATAATCTCTAAGGATTGTAACAAGTTAAATGCAATTACCGGTCCCATCACATTTAACTCAAATTGTCCTGCTTCAGAACCCATTCCAATAGTTTGATCATTCCCTGTCACTTGAAATGCGACTTGGTTGATCAATTCAATCATTACCGGGTTAACCTTTCCTGGCATAATGGATGAACCTGGTTGTCTTGCTGGCAAGAAAATTTCTTGTAAGCCTGTCATGGGACCTGAAGCCATTAGACGAATATCATTACTCACTTTTGACATATTTAATGCAGCTATTTTAAGGGATGCTGATAATGATGTGTACCCGTCTGTATTTTGAGTACCATCTACTAAATTTTCTGCAACGTGCACTTTGATTCCTATTTGAGAAGATAGTTGAGATGCCACTTTTTCAATGTATTCTGGTTTCGCATTTAACCCTGTACCTACCGCTGTTGCGCCTAAATTAATCATTAACATTTCTTCTGCTGCGTTTTTCACACGGCGAATATCTCGACAGACAACTGCAGAATAGGCTCCAAATTCTTGTCCTAAACGAATCGGAACAGCATCTTGTAAATGCGTACGTCCCATTTTTAAAACATTTTGAAATTCATTTTCTTTTTGTATAAAGGCTTTTTTCAGATCCTCCATAACAGTGATGAGTTCTTCTGCCATGCGGTATGAAGCAATTTTCAATGCAGTTGGAATAGTATCATTTGTTGATTGGGCCATATTTACGTGTGTATTTGGAGAACACGCATGATAATCCCCCTTGTCTTTTCCTAGCAATTCCAAAGCGCGATTCGCTAACACTTCATTCATGTTCATATTGATAGAAGTGCCTGCTCCTCCTTGTATGGAGTCCACAATGAATTGATCAGCATATTTTCCACCAATCACTTCTTCAGCAGCTTGTACAATAGCATTCCCAATCGGTTTTGCTAACATATCTGTATGCATATTTGCGATTGCTGCTGCTTTTTTTACTTCTGCAAGAGCTAGAACTAATTCTCGATGTACAGGGATTCCAGTAATTGGAAAATTTTCCAATGCTCGTAATGTTTGAATACCGTAATATGCATCATTTGGTACTTCTTTTGATCCTAAACTGTCTGTTTCTACTCTAGTTTGCATGGGAGTATGCTCCTTTTTATGTGTAACGTTTATTAACTGAATGAATTTCATAATGACCAAAATTAGCTATATCAATACAACATGTAGTTCCGAAAGCTCCAACGGAACTACATGTTGAAGTGAAATGGCATGAAATACGTATTATGAAATTCACTAAACTAACAACTTCTATTACAAAACATTCTGAACACTTTCACTTACTAGTAGATACCTTTATCGA
>DATGUV010000138.1:0-3558 GCA_035301025.1 Bacillota bacterium
GGTAATGGACGCCCCAACCACTCATTATAAAACGCTTCTAAATCTGGCTCAAAATCAAGAATAACTGGATAAAGCGGCGGGACAGATTCTACTTCCAATTGAACTGCACAATTTGGGCAATAATATTCTCTAAGTTCATTCCATTTTGGATCGGAATGCATTAGCCTCGGATAAATTTCATGTAAATCTTCTTTTGTATTTCTTACAAAAATTGTTGCGTTTAATTTCCAGTTCTCTTTATAATTCCCGAATTCATTGCCGCAGCTGCACTTCGTTACTCGATCCCCGTTATTCTTTTGTACAATGTATAAATGCGGACCCAGTGGTAAAAGTATTTGATCATCCCATTTTACACGTTCTTGTAAAATTTCGATATATTTATCAAAACGATTTTCATCTTTCGGATTTGAAAGCATACGATGAGTTGTATCCCAATCCAATGTACCATCAATTAAATGAGCTATTTGCTCCTTAGTATACGTCATAAAAATGAACCTCCTTTTATTGTAATACAATCAGTTACGACTTTATTCATTTGATTTTGTCCAATGATCCCCCCACCACTCGGATGTAGTCCAATGTCGGCTTGCACGTTGCAAATCCTCAGGAAACTGCTCTTCCTCAGGGGTATTAAGATATCCGGAACCTTGTAAATACTTACCAGTTATTTCTTCGATATCTTTAGGTGTTAATGTCCAGTCTTCAGGCAAATCCCAAAATTCTTTAAACTCTTCTAAAAATGGAGCATTGTCTTCTAATTCAAATGATGTAGCATAAGCGTATAACACCGGGAATTCAGCATCTTTTTTCAATACTTTATTCCTTTCTTGTTTTATCCACTCGCGGGTGGACGTACCCCGGTCTAATCTTTCTTGCAGTATTTCTTTTCGACGCTCTTTTGTTTTATCTTTATCAACATGCCATTTACTTTTTTCATCTTGTTCAATTACGACCCCATATACTTTTTCAGCATAATGAGGAAGTACAATTCCATCATTAATATCAGCTTCAACATCATCCATTTTTCGGTCTAGTGGATCGCCAAATCCAGGACCCCCACGAACATAAACGCTTGTCATGTCGTAATCTTTAAATAATTGTTCACTCGTAAATGATTGCTTTGTTCTAGTAAATTCGGCATTAAGTTTTTTCTCCCATTCAGGATCATCAGGATTGTAATCTCCGCCTTGAGGAAATGGCAAACCTTCTTCTATTCTCTTTTTCAAGTCTGTTTTGTGCGCATTCCAAATATATCCAGTAGATGCGGGGTAACCTCCCATAAGACCGCAATCTGCAAATATATAACCCGTACCATTGTGAAAGTTGTTCCAATCCTTTGAATTCCACATCATTCTTAAACTTTCAAAGCCACTGCCACCTCTATATTTTCCATAACCTGCAGAGTTTCTCTTTTTTGCACGGCCGAGATATAACATCGGTTCGACTCGTTCCCAAGTTTCCATATCCCCTTGGTCTCCTTCAGGATTCCAAACTGCAGCTGTGTGGTCAATTCCATCTTTAATTGCACTGGCTCCCGTACCTGAAGCAGCTGGCTCAAAGCTATTAATGGCATGGATTTCACCATATTGGTTTATTCCACCGCCCATCAAAAAGTCAACTGTTGCGGCATTTCCAGCATTTACTTCTTCTAAAAAACCTCGGGCAAAATAGCCTCTGCTCATTGAACGCCATATTGCAGTCCAAGCATTCCATAAGAAGTGCCATGAAAAACTATGAGCTGTTATTCGATTCATTGGACTAATCCACGACCCTTTCGGAAGATCAAATAAAGTTGCATACATCGGGCCTTCATTAATTCGTTCATTTGGCATAAGCGTTTGAGTCATCATCACCCAAATACCACTCGTATAAGTTACGGAATGGGCATTATATGGATGCCATCCCCAACGGCTCGTTCCTTCTGCACTTATTTTCCATCTTCCATCACCTTGAACTGTAATCTTATTTGGAGACAGTACAGAGTAATTCAGCTTGGCAAACTCAGGTAAATCACCCATTAGCTCATGGTCATACGGAACATCGGACATACTTAAAGAACGATACGTTCCAGGAATAAGGTTAGATTTAATTCGGCTAATTAATTGTCTCCGCGAGTCTTCTAACGATTCACGCATGAATTTTCTCCATACATCTACCCCGTATTCATCTACAATGTCAAGAACTAGTTCCCGAATACGCATACAACCGGCTTGCCTTGTTCGTTCATCAAGAGTCCAATATCTAGTCGTTCGTACAGCACGTTTACTTTCAGCTAACCAATCACCTAATAGTTCAAAGTTTTTAGCTACCTTACGACATGTAACATAATAACCATCCCCGAAACGAGTGACTGGACCTGTCGGCATTGAACCCGGTGATACACCTCCAGTTTCAATCGCATGTGTAACGCCAGCAGCCCAAGCAATTAATTCCCCTTCATAAAATATTGGAATCATTGTTTGAATGTCACACGTATGAATGTTTCCAACGTGCCCATCATTATTAATAAAAATATCCCCATCTTCAATTCCTGGATTATCTTCATAATCATTTGCAATCATGTACTTGATTGCTGCACCCATCGTACCAACATGAATAATAATTCCTGTAGATGTAACGACCCCATCGCCATCCGGAGTGTATAACGTGAAACATAATTCTCCTTCTTGTTCAACGATTGGTGAAGCAGCTACACGCTTTGACGTTTCACGTGCATCAACTAAGCCGCCACGAAGTCGATAAAACAATTTTTCATAAGTAATAGGATCGGACTCTTTAAATTCCAAATCTTTCAAGCCTGCATAATGTCCAGTTTCTCGTGTTAAGTTATCAACTTCTTCACGCATTTCTTTTAATGTTTTTCCATCCCAACCAATTCCTTGTTTAACATTGACATGCTCTTTACTCATTGACATTATTGTTTAAACTCCCTTCCTTTGAACTTTATTTGGAAAGCCTACAAAAGTTTATTCAAATGAAAAATACGGTGTTTATCTAAATATGTTTCATAGCCAGGCGGAACTATAAATGTAGTAGCAGGATCCTCTATAATTGCTGGCCCTAGAATCATGTTCCCGGCTCGTAATTCCGCCATCTCCAAGATTTGAGCATTTACCCAGCAGCTTTTCCAATACATTTCCCTAGTTCCTTTTATTGCTTTAGATGGAGGAGTTGGCCCTTCTTCTTTTTCAGTAGGGATTTGCGGTTTTATTACGTCTGCAAATCCTTTTACCGTTGCAGTTGTAATCGTAAAACCAAATTCACTTGACTGTGCTGACTCATGATAGACTTTACTGTATAGCTCTTCGAAAGTTCCAGATAACTTATCCCAGTCGGCTGCAGTTTCAAATTTGGAAACAGGGGAGGCGACCTCGATATCATTTAACTGACCTTGATACATCATATGGCACCCAAATTCAAAGCGAACATTTTCTTCTGGGATACCAGCATTTTCAAACTCCTCAACCACATTTTCCATCAAATCTTCCCAGACCACTTGTAGTTTTTTTCCTTCTCTAACCTTTTCCTCATCAGAAGCATCAGGTGCTACGTTTATTA
>DATGUV010000139.1:0-9845 GCA_035301025.1 Bacillota bacterium
TCAGGTGTTACAACTTTACCTGTTTGACCAATTTGCAGTGAATAATCACAATAATCTGCGTCACATGCCCCTCTTGAAGCACCTACCGCACCACCTAAAATGTCCGCAAGCTCATACAATGGGTCAAAGCCTTCTGGACCACGAACTCCACGTCCTCCAGCAATGACAACATTCGCCTCTGACATGTCAACACCTTCAGAAGTTTTACGGATAACCTCTTTAATAATTGTTCGTAAATCTTTAATGTCTACCTCTTTTGTTTGAACCTCACCTGAGCGTGATTCATCCTTTTCAAGCAAAGAAATATTATTTGGTCGAATCGTCGCGAAAACAATACCGTCTTTAATAACCTTTTTCTCAAATGCCTTCCCTGAATAAATTGGACGGGTGAACACTACTTGATCACCGTCTTTTTCAATTTCAACAGCATCTGATACAAGTCCAGATTCTAGTTTACTTGCAATAATTGGTGTTACATCTTTACCAATTGCTGTATGTCCCATAATAATACCAGCTGGGTTTTCCTCTTCAGCAACAGCAAGAATTGCTTGACTATATCCTTCAGAAGTATATGTTTCTAGGTTGCTATGTACAACCGTAACAACTCGATCTGCACCATGTTGAATCATTTGATTTCCTAGTTCCTCTAATCCTTCAGATCCACATAATACACCTACAACTTCACTATCTTCATTAATTTTCTTTGCAGCAGCGATTGCTTCAAATGTAACGTTTCTTAATTCGCCGTCTTTTGCTTCACCTATAACGAGAAATTTATCACTCACAATTGTTGCTCCTTTCTACTTGTTACGCTTCGTATATTTTTAAAGTACCTTTGCTTCGTTCTTCAGTAAGGATAGCAGTTCTTCTACTTGTTCTGCTGGTTCTCCTTCAATCATTTTACCTGCTTCTTTTTCTTTCGGTAAAAACACTTCAATCGTTTCGGTTTTTGCTTCTACATCATCTTCGTCTAAATCTAAATCGTCAATTTCAATTTCTTCTAAAGGTTTACGCTTCGCTTGCATAATCCCTGGAAGTGACGGATATCTAGGATCATTTAATCCTTGCTGACATGTAGCGAGAAGAGGTAAGGATGTTTCAATTTTTTCAACATCTCCTTCAACGTCTTTATCAATATGTGCAGTATCTCCGTCAATATCTAAACTTACGATCGTCGATACAAATGATATGTCCAGACGTGTTGCAAGTCTTGGTCCAACTTGTCCACTTGCTTCATCAATTGCCACGTTACCAGCTAAGATTAAATCAACATCCTTATCTTCAAAGAATGCCTCCAAAATTTTAACAGTTGTGTACTGATCCCCATCTTCAAGGTCATCCTCTGTGTTAATAAGGACTGCCTGGTCAGCACCCATTGCTAAAGCTGTTCGTAATTGTTTCTCAGAATCATCATCACCAATGGTTACAACGGTTACTTCCCCACCGTGTTCATCACGTTGTTTAATAGCTTCTTCAACTGCATATTCATCATAAGGATTAATGATAAACTCTGCACCATCATCATCGATTTCACCGTTTGATAGTTCAATTTTATCTTCTGTATCAAACGTCTTTTTTAACAATACATAAATATCCATGTTTTGTCCTCCTCTATTTACTTATCACGGAAGTTTGGTGTTCTTTTTTCTAAAAATGCTGCAATACCTTCTGAAGCATCTTCTGTACCGAAAATATTTCCAAAAGCTGTTGCTTCTGCATCTGCACCCTCTTGAAATTGGGTGTTTTTTGCGTATGGAATAAGCTCCATCACTTTTTCGATGGATAACTTACTTTTTTGTGCAATTGTTTTTGCAATTTTTGCAGCTTCTGCATGTACTTCATCATCTGCACATACTCTATTGGCTAACCCATAAAAATGTGCTTCTTCCCCGCTTATGAGTGATCCTGTTAAAATCATTTCATATGCTTTTGGTATACCAACATACTGGGGTAAACGCTGTGTACCTGCAAAACCAGGGATGATACCTAGGTTGATCTCAGGCATACCTAACTTGGAATTCTTGCCAACAATCCTCATATGACAAGCCATTGCTAATTCCAGGCCTCCACCTAGTGAAGCACCATGAATGGCAGCAATCACTGGGATGTGGAAATGTTCAATACGGTCAAATAACACTTGCCCTTTTTTCGAAAGCGCTGCATAATCAGAAGACTCTTGTAATGATGTAAACTCTTTTATGTCTGCTCCAGCGGAAAAGAACTTTCCTTCCCCTTGCAAAACAATCGCCTTTATATCATTGGCTTCTTCAATCTTTGTTAGACTTGCATCAATATCAGCTAAGATCGCTGTTGATAGCGCGTTTGCCGGAGGACTATTAATTGTTAAAAAAGCAACTTGTCCCTCGGTTTGAAAATTGATCGTACTCACTTTACTCCCCCTCCTTCTCTCATATATTAACAGAAATGACAAAAGGATTCACACTTTAATAATGCGCTTACATTTATACACGTTCTTCATATGTTATTTTTGTAACCCACCAATAAGCATGTAATGAACGGATTCCGCTAACTCTACAAGATCATACTTATGATCTTTCACAACCCAAGTCGTTACAATTTCATCAATTGTGCCGAAGATCATTTGTCTGACAAGCGGAATATGTAAGTCGTCCTTAAATGTGTTTTCTTCAATCCCTTTTTGAATCACTCCATCAATAAGTTGTAAATAAGGTGTTAATACTTGATTGATCTGGAAGCGTAATTCAAGATTTGATTGCCTTAATTCTAACTGAGTAACGACTGCTAAGTGACTATTTTCTGCAAGCTGACGAAAATGCATTTCTATCAGTGTGCGCAATTGTTCGTTGGCAGTTTCATACTTGTGTATTTCTTTACTCGTCTGTTGAATAAAATCTCCCATTTTTTCTTCAAAAACGGATACTAATATATCTTCTTTATTTTTAAAATAAAGATAAATAGTTCCGTCAGCAACACCTGCTTGCTTGGCAATTTTTGAAACTTGGGATGAATGATATCCATTTTCGGCAATCACTTGAACAGCTGCTTCAATGATTTGTCTGTATTTCGGCTTATTCTTTTTCATGGTTTACTCCTTCATCTTTATCTTACCCAAAATGAATGAGACTTCATTCATCATTATCGTAACTAAAAAATAGAAAGCTGTCAATGATAAGGGGCTGTCAAATATATCTATTATTCGTCAGATTCATCGACTAATTTTCTACGTAACACTTTTCCAATTGCTGATTTTGGTAATTCTTTCCTAAAGTCATACTTTCTTGGAACTTTAAATGCTGCTAAACGATCTCTACAAAATGTATCTAATTCTTTTTCTGTTAATGTGACTCCTTGTTTTAGAACAATAAACGCTTTAACCGTTTCGCCGCGGTAGTCGTCGGGGACACCTGCAACCGTTACTTCTTGAATTCCTTCGTGTTCATAAAGGACTTCTTCTACTTCACGAGGATATATATTAAATCCTCCAGCAATGATCATATCACTTTTTCGATCTACAATATAAAAGAATCCTTCCTCATCCATATATCCAAGATCTCCTGTATACATCCAACCGTCTTCTAATACCTTTTCTGTTTCTTCTTTATTCTGCCAATAGCCAAGCATTACTTGTGGGCCTTTGACAGCAACTTCTCCTACTTCACCAATTGGCATCTCTTCTCGTGTTTCCATGTCGACTATTTTCGAATCTGTATCAGGCCATGGCACTCCAATACTTCCATGAATTCGTTTATCCCATAAGAAGTTGGCATGTGTGACAGGAGATGTTTCTGTTAATCCATATCCTTCAACTAAACTTCCGTCTGTTTCCCTCTCAAACTGATCAGATACTTCTAACGGTAATGAAGCAGATCCACTAATGCAAGATTCAACGGAAGATAAATCATACTGCTTTAAATCAGGATGATGAATCAACCCAACGTAAATGGTCGGCGCTCCTGGAAAGATGGTTGGTTTCTCCTTATCAATTGTCTTAAGTACTTCACCAGCATCGAATTTCGGTAATAAAATAATTTTGTTCGCCATCATTACTGATAAATTCATAACTGTTGTCATTCCATACACATGAAACAGTGGTAGTACTCCTAAAATAACTTCTTTATTCACTTCTGATTTGTAAATCCAATGTTGACACATTTGCGTATTTGCAACTAAGTTATAATGGGATAACATGACTCCTTTTGGACTTCCTGTTGTCCCACCAGTATATTGAAGCAGTGCCACATCTGTTTTTGGATCTACTGGAACCTCGGTATAAGATCCATCATATGTTTTTAAAATAGTTGGCCATGCATGGGTTTCTTTATCTTCTTGTACTTTTACAGACATATTGTATTGTCTTTTTTGGATAAAAGGATAAATAAGATTTTTAGGAAACGGTAAGTACTCTTTGATTTTCGTTACGATTGTATGTTTGAGTTTAGATGTTCCTCTCACTTTTTGTACCCTAGGTAATAAAATATCTAAACAAACAATAAATGTTGCTCCTGAATCCTCTAATTGGTATGCCAATTCTCTCTCTGTATAGAGCGGATTTGTTTGAACTACAACTCCTCCGGCAAGTAAAATTCCGTAATAACTAATAACTGCTTGAGGGCAATTAGGTAACATGATTGCAACTCTGTCACCTTTTTCAAGTCCTTTTTCTTGTAAAAAATGAGCGATTTGTTTTGCCTCTTGATGCAGTTCTTCAAAGGTTGTTTCCTTTCCCATAAAGTGAAGCGCTTTCATTTTTCCGTAATTTTTAGCGCTTGCTTGTAAAAAACCATGTAAGGGCTGTTCGTCGTATTCTATCGATGTAGGGATTTCTTCTGGATAGTGGACATGCCATAGTTTTTCCTTCGTCTTCATACACTTCTCCCCCTTATAAATGTTTATTTATATTCATTATACAGATGAATCCCTTTTTTTAAAAACGTTTTAAATATTTTTTTCAAAAATGGAAGCTGGGTGCAACATATTTCCTACAATTCTACAAGGATCACAGACGTATATTCTTTGTTTCATCCAGCTTCTTTTAGAAAGATATAAGCCCTCTTATTAAAAAACGTAAAAGATTCCTAGGACAATAAATAAAACAGCAACAACGATTAATACCTTTGCTAACGTTTTCAATCCATTCTCTCCTATCATATGCATTCATTCATCATAAGATAACATCTAGCATTTCATTTTTTGAACATGTTTAAAAAAAGCAACTGAAGCAAATACATCTAGGCAAAAAAGGGATACCTATCATTTTCCCTAGACTTTGTATGTGCTCAAGTAATGACGCTTGTTATAAATCTACAATCGTCACACCGCTTCCCCCTTCATTCATTTCGCCCATTCGATACGACTGCACATGTGGATGTGTTTTTAAATAGTTTTGTACACCTTTGCGCAGTGCTCCAGTACCTTTTCCGTGAATAATTTCAACCCTTCCATGACCTGCAAGAATCGCATCATCAATATACCGTTCTAAACGGACTAATGCTTCTTCAAACCGCTGGCCTCTTAAATCAAGCTCTGTACGAACGGTTGAGGCGCCTGTCCCACGCACGGTTGTAAAAGTTGGTTGTTGTTTCGTAGGTTCATTTACACGGGTTAGTTCATCTCTTTTTACCGTTACTTTCATAATGCCTACTTGCACGACATATTCATCATCTTTTAATCGCTCGATTACGGAACCTTTTTGATGAATAGATGTTAAAATAATTTCATCTCCTGGCTCTAATGTTGACTTCTCTACCTGAGGTTGTTCTTTTGTATCTGTTGTTAATCCTAAAGATTTTTGTTCTAATTGTTTTTTTGCTTCAATCCACTCATGTTCTTTAAAGGATGATTCCACTTGCTTTTGTCTTAAGTCTTTTACAATCATCTCCGCTTCTTCTTGCGCTTTCTCAAGAGCATGTTGTGCTTTTTCTTCTGCACGTTCAAATAATCGCTCTTTTTTATGTTCAAACTCATTCCATTTCCTTTGTAGTTGAGTATGTAACTCTTTGCTTTCTTCTAGAATGATAGCTGCTTCATCATATTCACTCATCGCTTGGCTTGTCGATTTCTCTAGGGAAAGAATCATCTCGTTTACATTTGTAGAATCTGTATCAATATAAGATTTCGCTTCATGAATAATTTCTTCTGAAAGACCTAACCGCTTGGAAATGTCAAAAGCATTACTTCTTCCAGGTACACCTAACAATAAACGATATGTCGGTTGTAACGTTTCTACATTAAATTCCACTGAAGCATTTAACACACGGTCCCGGTTATAACCAAATGCTTTTAGCTCTGGATAGTGGGTCGTGGCTATGACTGAAGCATTTCGATGAAGTACCTCATCTAAAAGTGCCATCGCCAGAGCTGCCCCTTCCTGAGGATCTGTTCCAGAACCAAGTTCATCAAAGAGTACAAGTGATTCCTCATCCACTTGCTCCATAATGGATACAATATTTGTCATATGGGAAGAAAATGTACTTAGATTTTGTTCGATAGACTGTTCATCTCCAATGTCCGCGAACACTTGTCGAAACACAGCCAGTTCACATCCATCTAACGCTGGGATATGTAATCCAGATTGGGCCATTAATGTACATAAACCAATAAGTTTAAGTGTTACTGTTTTCCCACCCGTATTGGGTCCCGTAATAACAATGGCAGAAAAAGAAGTTCCAAGTTCAATATCGTTTGCCACCACTTCTTCATCTTTTATCAGTGGGTGGCGTGCTTGTTTCATTTGAATGATACCTTTCGTGTTCATCGTTGGCATGGATGCACGCATTTCCCTAGCTAATAGGGCACGTGCGTATATAACATCAATCATCGATAAAATCTCTAAATTTTCTTTTATTTCATTTGCATGTTCAGCAATTTCTTGACTTATTTTCCGTAAAATACGTTCAATTTCTGTTTGTTCCTTTAAAAATGCTTGTTGCAAAGTGTTATTCATTTCAACTACAACACGTGGTTCCATAAATAACGTTTGGCCTGATGATGATTGGTCGTGAACAATTCCGCCAATGGCTCCACGGGATTCACTTTTTACTGGTAAGACATAACGGTTGTTTCGAATTGTAATAATGTCTTCAGACAAATGACTGCTATGGGATTTTGTATATTGTTGTAATTTATCTCGAACTCTTCCTTCAAGGGAGCGAATGGTTGATCGTATACTTCTTAAGCTAGATGAAGCATGATCTTGTACTTCCCCCATATCATTGATGATTTTGTTAATCGCTGTCTCTAATGAACGAAGAGGCTCAATATCTTCTGTATATGCAGCTAATAACGGTACATCCATTTCTAGTTTTTCAATAAATTGTTTCACATTTCTAGAACCATACAATGTATTTGAAATGCTTAATAACTGTTCAGGTAGCAACATCCCCCCGATCGTCGTACGGTGGATCTCTTTTTGAATATCGGTAATCCCACCAAAAGGAATGGCTAAGTTATGTCTAAGGATTTTAACAGCCTCATCTGTCTCCAATTGCATTTGTTCAATGCGTTCTATATCTATTTCTGGATGTACTTGCAATACGCGCCTTTTTCCTAATGTTGTAGCTGTGTTTTCCGCAAGCTTGTCAACAATTTTATCATATTCTAATGCACGTAATGTTCGTTCATTCATGAGCAAAAGCTCCTTTCTAAAACCCAAGAAATTTCTTACAACATTTTCACTGTGTGCACTTCTCTTTGAAGTGCATATATTACTCAACGTCGAAAAAGTTTACTTGTTTCTATTTAAATATTGCTGCAGTTGTTCATAAGACCAAGTATTGATGACATTATTCTTTTCAACGCGTCCTCTGCGTGCATATCTTACGCCTACATCCATAAAATCAAAAGACTGGATGTTATGTGCATCTGTATTAATTACTAAGTTTGCTCCTTGTTCTTGAGCATATGCAGCCCACTTAGAGGATAAGTCAAATCTTAGTGGATTAGCATTTATTTCAAGGACTGTATTTGTATCTACGGCCTTCTCAATCAGTTGTTCCATCCGAACATTGTACCCTTCTCTCCTACCAATAATGCGACCTGTTGGATGTGCAATAATATCTACAAATGGGTGCTCAAGTGCTGTTGATAATCGGCGCATAATTTCATCTTCAGATTGATGAAAAGATGAATGAATCGAAGCAATAACGATGTCCATCTCAGCTAAGAATTCATCTGAAAAATCAAGGGTCCCATTTGGCAAAATATCCATTTCTACGCCACATAGCACTTGAATATCATTATATTTTTCATTCACTTGGTGGATTTCTTCCCGTTGACGTCTCAAGCGGTCCTCATTTAATCCATTGGCCACTTGTAAAAATTTGGAATGGTCTGTAATAGCAATATATGCATATCCTCTTCTGCGAGCTTCTTGAGTCATCTCTTCCACCGATTGTGCACCATCACTCCATGTGGTATGCATATGTAAATCTCCTTGAATCATTTCGGTTTGTAAGTATGGCACTTCTTGTTCAAACTGTTCGATATTTAGTCTTCCCTCACGCATTTCTGGAGGTATATAATGTAAATCAAAATGACGGTAAAAAGCCTCTTCGCTATCGAAGTGTGTACAGCTTCCTGTGTCATCATTTTCAACACCATATTCATTGATTTTTTCACCACGTTGTTTTGCCCGTTGGCGCATAACAATATTATGCTCTTTTGATCCAGTAAAATGATGAAGCGTTGTAGCAAATTCCTTTTCATCTACCAATCGGAAGTCCACATTTACATCATACGTACCTTTCATTGTGACAGACACTTTCGTTTCTCCCTTAGCGATAACAGATACAACATGATCCATTTCTACTAATTGATTGGCTACTTTTTCTCGTTGATTCGTAGCAATAATATAGTCAATATCTTTTACTGTTTCTCGAACCCTACGTAAACTTCCTGCCCTTGAGAAGGCATCAATTTCTTGAATCGATTGTAAATATGCTTCAATTTCCTCAGCAAGTGGTAACGCAATTGCAAACGCTATTCGCTCTGGTCGTTTCCCTTGCTCTTCAATTGCTTGTAACAAATTTTCTACCGTTTTTTTACCAAAACCCGAAAGCGTTGCGACAGATCCATTTTCACATGCTAGTTTTAAATCTTCGACACTCGTAATTGATAATTCTTTATATAACTTTGCAATGCGTTTACCACCAAGTCCAGGAAGGTCTAATAATCCAAGCAATCCTTCTGGGACTTCTGATTGGAGTTGCTCCAGTACGGACGACTTTCCCTTCTTTAGAAATTCTTGAATCGTATCATTTGTACCTTTTCCAATTCCTTTAATAGACGTAAAGTCCTCAATTTCAGGTAAAGATCTTTCATCACGTTCAATGTTTTGGGCGGCTTTTCGATAAGCTGAGATACGAAAGGCATTTTCCCCTTGTATTTCTAAATAAAGTGCAATATCTTCTAGTAAACGAATGACGTCTTTTTTATTCAATTCCATATAAATCTGCCCCTTCCCATCATTTAAAAGAGATCGAAATAAAGAATGAATACTAGGGTTACTAGCTGCTCTTTACATCCATCTCTCGTTTGTTCAACTATATTGCTCCAATCGTTCAAAACCATAAATCAATAATTTTCTTGCTTAAAATCGGTGTCTTTTCAATTATAAATTGCGCGATAGATGAGTGGCTTACCCAATTTTGTGCGAATTCCAGTGGAGTAAGTGCAGCGATAAAAAGGATCACAAACACTATTAAATACACTTCTATAAAACCTAGTATAGCTCCCAGCAAACGGTTCACTAAACTAAGAATGGGCAAGGCTGCAACGAAGTCCAACATTGTTGCAATAATTTGCAAAACAATCTTGACTCCAAAAAAGATCATTGCAAAAGCAATTGCATTATAAAACCCTTGTTC
>DATGUV010000140.1:0-12433 GCA_035301025.1 Bacillota bacterium
TTCTAGTGCGTACGTTATTGCTTCTCCTACTCCATAGGTTGTCATATTCTTAGGATTCCATTTTTCCCTAGGAACGAGACCTAGTCCAGCAATTCCTGCCATTTCAATAATGGCTACACCGTCTGCAGAAATTCCAATAGATGCCGTTCTTTCTTCTCCTTGAGGGCTCGTGACAGGGACTGTATGTAAAGATACGTCACCTCGTCCAATCTGACACACTTCAAGAGTTCCTTCTCCCCCGTCTGCCATAGGTTTAAGGGTGCAAGTTATATCTGGACATACTTCCGTAAGAGCTTGTTGCATCGCTTCTGAAACTTCAACTTGGGACAAGCTTCCTTTAAAAGAATCTGGAGCAAGAACAATGCGCACTTACACCGCCTCTTTTTCAATGGTTTTTTGAATACACCAACCAACTAAAAATCCATATACAAGGTGAGCAACCAACCACCAACCGAAAGCTGCTGCATCTAATACGTCTGGTGTTTCAAGGGAAAACGATGTCGTTGCAAACAACATAAATGCTATAAATCCACTAGAAAAAATATACGGAGTCTTCCTGTGAGCCATAGACATTCTTTTAAATAATCCGTATAGCAAGAGTACAATTAGGACAGAAACAATTAAATGAAAGCTAAACTCCACGAGCTCACTAAATTCTTGGTCACGAAACCAAGGAATATAATCAACATTTAACAGCAACGTATATACCTTTTTACCGCTAAATCCTTGAATTACTTTTAGCAACAGACCGAAAATCACTCCAGTGACAATTCCGATACCAGCTACATATAAAACGCGTTTCATTTCTTCACCTACTTCATCGTATGTCTCTATTTTACCTACTTCATTTTCCTCTGACAAATATTTCTTTCTCGCGCCACTTTCCGTACGTATAATACATCGTTGCGACGAAACAACTGACGACAAAACTTAACCCGATTCCAATTGGGATGCCTAGTTCATCATAGAGACGGGAGAACATAGCTGTAAAGGGATAGCGCAGTACCCAAAATGAAATAATGTTTAAAATAAGGACTTGATACATAGCACCAGATGAGCGTACTATGCCGTTTAAAACAAAATTCACCCCTAAAAATGGATAACAAAAGGCCATAATCCGTAAATACATGGCACCAAAAGCGACAGATTCAGGATCTTGAACAAATAGCTGAATCGCGTAAGGAGCAGCAATGTACAAGATGACTCCTAGGGAAATCATAATGGAAAAGTTGTACAACACTGCACGGGACGCAATCATCTGCACCCTATTCCACTGTTTGATTCCGATATTTTGTCCAGCCATACTATTGACTGCTGTACCTAGAGCTGTAGCTGGTAAAGTAATTAAACTGTTCAGGCGTTGCGCAGCTCCAAAACCTGCGACAACAGAGCTTCCAAAGCCTGTTACAACACTCATAATAGCAGCAGATCCGGCAGAAATAACGGACATTTGAAGTCCTGCTGGAATACCTAATCGTAAAATTAGAGCTACTTCTTCTTTTTTAGGTAGAGTAACTTTTGTAAATGGGACAGCTTTCTTACGTAAGACATAGATTAACCCATATAGAAAAGCACTTCCTTGAGCGACAATCGTTGCACATGCGGCACCTTGAATACCTAAATTAAATCCTGCAATAAATAATGGGTCTAAGACGATATTTAAAAGAACCGCAACTCCAACAAATCTAAGAGGACTCTTACTGTCCCCAAGGGCTCTAAGCACTGTACTAATATAGTTATACCCAAATAGAAATAACATCCCGATAAAGTTAATTTGTAAGTACATTTGCGCTTGATCCATAATATCTGCCGGAGTCCCTAATAATAGTAGGAGTTTATAGGAAAAAATAAACCCAAGAATACTAAATGCAATCGCCATGAGTGATAATACAACGATAAAAGCATTTAAATACCGCTGAATCCCCGCTTCATTATTCATCCCCCGTTGCTGAGACAAAATCGTTAACGAGGCATTGTTTAATCCAATAATAAAGGATAATACCGTAAATAAAATGGAGCTTGCAACGGAAACCGCACCTAGGGCCTGGCTTCCTAGTAAATTACCAATCCACAAACTATCCACAATTTGATACGATGTTTGTAGTAAGTTTGTAATCATAATTGGACCTGAAAAAACGATCATATGGCGCCATATATTTCCTGTCGTAAAATCAAGTTGCTTCCCCATGCATGTCACTCTTTCTATCATTCTCTTTCCATTATCATAACAGACCTAGTGACATTCGGTGAAGGAACGACGTCAAAGGTTTATTGTGTAGAAAAACACGTAGGAATTTTTCCGAGTTACCTGGGGTATGCTTTACATACACAGGGCATTCTTATAAACACGTGTTGATTTACCCCTCCTCTTCTTGACTTCCCGTCATTTGTTTCTTAAAATGGGTATAATGTTCTGTTCTATTTTAATACATCCATTTGTAGGATGACCCTTTCACCATCATACTTACTTGAATGAATTTCATAATATGTATGTTATGCTAGGTCCATCTAGTATGTAGTTCCACTAGATTGCTTGACATTACATATTAAATTGAAAGAATGAGTTTTAGTCATGATGATATTCACTCACTTACTTTTAAAGAAATATTGAATGAGCATTCACTCGAGCATGTACACATGCAATTTCACACCTTTTATACGATGAATCCCCCATGAAATAGTACACTTACATCATTAAAATCAATTGCGTAGGAGGGTTATTTATGAAAGTTAAAATGGCTATTTTTGGCCGCGAAGATATTATCCAACTCGTCCGTCTATATGTGAAGGACAAGGAACATTTAGAGGTCGTTCCCTTTATATACAAAAATGAAAGCGATATCATTGATCTTGTGGATCAAGCTGTGATGTGTGATGTATATATATTTACAGAGCATTTGCCCTTTTTATATGCGAAAGATAAAGTGGCTAAAAAAGGCGTACCAGTAGTACAAGTAGCTATTGATGAATATATGTTTTTAACTTCTGTATATCGATTACGGAAAAAACATAGCCCTGCACTTCATAAACTTTCCATTGATATTCCAGATGGTGCAGTCATAGAAAAAATTCTTCAAGAACTAAATATTGACGACCCTACTGTTTATATCAACACATATACTGATATTCATTCTATTGACAGCATTGTTGCTCGTCACGAAGAATTGTGGGAGAATGGTGAAATTGAATATGTATTAACGTCTGGAAAAGAAGTCAAGCGTCGCTTAGAAGATAAACATATCCCTGTAGAAAACATGGTAACCCCACTAGGAAATATGACATCTGCAATAGAAGAAGCCTATTCCATTGTTACGCTAAATAGTAGCATGAGTTCACAAGTTGTTTCGGGAATTGTCAACGTTCGCAATAAAGATGCTGTTCTTTCCTCCCATGGAAAAGAGGGATTCAACCAGATTCTAAGGAGTTTGGAAAGTGCACTCGAAACCTTTAAAAGCGAAACAGATAGCTCCTTATTTATGAACAATGAACAGCAATTTATCATGTTTGGTACGAAAGGGACATTAGATTATTTAACGGCGAATTATCGAGAGTTCCCGCTTCTACATGCGATTGAAGAATCCATGCCTTCAGGTGTCATTGTTGATATCTCTTTTGGCCTCGGTCTACACGCACTAGAGGCAGAAGAACATGCTCGCCTTGGGTTAGAGGCTTGTCAAAAACTAGACCATCATACGTGTTATATTATCAATGAACGGAAAGAAACCATTGGACCTTTAGGAGTGAAAAAGCATTTTAACACGTCGACCTTATATCGTGATCTCATACATAAAGCTCGCCTAAGCAATCAGTTATCATATAACTTTATTGATTTTATTCAAACGAGAAACAATGAACCATTCTCATCCAATGATGTGGCTGAGCATTATAATGTTACAAAAAGAAGTGCGGAGCGGACGATTAATAAGTTACTCAACGGAAAAGTTATTAAACACGTTGGAGAAGAACGCCCCTACGCCAAAGGACGTCCGAGAAAACTATTTCAAATCATACAGTAATAGAAAAAGAGACAGCTTCATGGATTTCATAAGACCTATGCGCAGCACTCGTACAACATGTAATTTTGCTAGTTTTTCGCACAATGATATGTTGTAGGAAAAGCACTGCAGATATTCCTTATGAACCGCTTGAGGCTATCTCTTTTTTAATGAAAATGGATGAGATGTGAATGCATTTCAGCATACATATTTTATGTTCCATCCTTGCAACATGCAGTTCCGCGAAGTCGCTTGAAACTACATGCAGTTTGGACATCACACATGTTGATCATGATGACATTCACTCAGATGTGCAAAATCGAACGAATATCTTCTTCAGATAGACTAGATAACATCGTCTCTCCTGGTTGGACAACTTGATCCATTAATGCACGCTTTTGTTGTTGCAATTCAAAAATTCTTTCCTCAATGGTACCTTCTGCAATGAGCCGGATGACTTGGACAACCTTTTTTTGTCCAAAGCGGTGAGCTCTGCCTGTTGCTTGGTCCTCTACGGCAGGATTCCACCATAGGTCATATAAAATAACCGTATCTGCACCCGTTAAATTCAAACCAGTTCCACCGGCTCGTAAAGAGATTAAAAATACGTCTCCTTCCCCTTTATTAAACTGCTCACTCATTCGAACCCGTTCTTCTGCAGGGGTTTGCCCATGTAAATAAAAGAAGGTCACACCTTTTTCGGCCAACTTTTCTTTAATAATCTCATGCATACTTGTAAACTGTGAAAATACGAGCATTCGCTTCCCGTTTTCAATGGAAGTTGCAATCGTTTCTAGTAATTGTTCTAATTTCCCAGATGTCCCTGTGTAATTTTCTACAAATAAAGATGGGTGGCAACAAATTTGACGCAACCGAGTAATCCCAGCTAAAATCTTCATGCGTTGTTGTTGGAATCCTCCTTGAGCAATGGTTGTTGCCGCTTCATCTTGAAGACGTTTTAAATAACCCATGTACAACTCTTTTTGATCTTTAGTCAATTCAGAGATGTACACAGTCTCTATTTTATCCGGTAACTCCTTAAGTACATCTTCTTTTAAGCGTCGTAAAATAAATGGACGAGTCTGGGATACAATTTTTTCTTTATCCATTTGCCTAAAGGCTCGAATGGGTGGCATGAATCCAGGCATAATTGCTTGAAAAATCGCCCATAATTCATCAATGGAATTTTCAATCGGTGTGCCTGTTAACGCAAATTTATTTGTCGCTTGTAATGTACGCACTGCCTGAGATGTTTTTGTAGCAACATTTTTAATATATTGCGCTTCATCAAGGAATAACGTCTGAAATTGTAACTTGGCATAATGTTCAATGTCTTGACGAATGGTCGCATAAGATGTAATCCAAACATCTGTATTTCTCATCTTTGAAATGTTCTCTAGCCGTTCTTCTTTACTTCCAGTCATCACTGCTACCGATAACGAAGGCGCAAAACGATTACACTCATTTTTCCAGTTGTATACAACAGAAGACGGAGCAATGATTAAATGTGGATATTCACTTGGCTCTGATAACATAAAGCTAATGCTTTGAATCGTTTTTCCAAGTCCCATATCATCCGCTAAAATACCACCTAAATGGTATGTACTTAAGGACTTAAACCACTGAAAACCTTTTTCCTGATAATCTCGTAACGTTGCTTCAAGATTTTCAGGAACGTCAAAATATTGTTCTGTTGGGTGTTGCAGTTGCTCGAGCAATCGGGAAAAAGTAGCGTCGTAATCTTTTTCTGTATCAATGATTGTATCGATTTGAGCCCCTCGATATGCTGGCATATGCACGTGGCCGTCCACAACATCTTTTTTATCAATGTGTAAGTCCTCAAATAAAGTATTTACGGACTGGAAACCTTCATGTTCAAGGGATAAAACTGCCCCACTACGCAACCGGTAAAAACGCTTTTTCTCAATGACTGCATGGAGTACTTGATCAATTTCCTCATCATCAATTCCCTCCATCGCAAACCGAACATCCAGCAAGTTCGTAGCTTGATTCACGCGCACGGATGTACTTGGAATCGGTTGTTGTTCAGCAATGTAATTTCTTACATCTGAAGTCATATATACATGTACATATTTATCTAAAATCGGCAACATCTTATATAAAAATGTGTACAATTCTTCCTCATCTTCACCAATATATAATTCTTTACCATTGTATTTAAAATTAGCTTGTTCAATGACATGCATAATTTGTTGTTCCATTGAACTATCTCGAACGATGACGGTGTCACCCGTGCCTGTTTCATGAAAAGGGTCAATTTCAAAAGAACCATAACGATACGTTAGTTTTCCAAATATCTCTCCGTCACGTTCTTCTAAATACATATGAGCTTTGAGTGGCTCTTGCACAAGTTGTTCTTGTACATCATCTTCCACATCAACAATCCCTACTCGCTTAAAGGCAGGAACTACCTCAGAGAAAAACCTAGAAGCATCCCCTCTCGTTACAGGCAATTGATTGTATTCTTCACCTAGGTTTGTTACTTGTTCCACAATTTCCCGTTGTTCTTCTGTTGGAAAGTAAAAGATTCCATCCGCATATAACATATGATATAACGGAAAATATGTCACATCATGCCCTTGGTCAATAGACAAGACAAATGGTGCATGCTCATCTTGATGAATACGAAAGGAAAAAGGGATCTCATCTGTAGATATAGAAACATGCTCCACCTGAGTTCCCCGCATACTAACAGAGAAGTCCCGCTCCTCGAGACGCTTAAATAATGGTTGAATAAGCATCGGTGGAATTGTAATGTATCTCCGTTCCCCTTGTTGGAAATCATCTGATTGTATGTGTCCTTCATAAATCCGTTCATTATCAATGATCGATTGCAGCGTACGCATCATTTCAAGATCGATGTGTAAAAAAGAATGGATGTCCGGATGATACGTAAAATGTTTCGTAAAAACGACTTCTTCGTCATGAAAAACAGCTTGTAAAAACGCCGGAAGATCCTTGATGACATACATTCTAGATTCGCCGACTTTACATTCAATTTGAATTTTTTTATCAAATGTCCATGACACCATATAAGACACATGAAGTGGTGTCTTCTGTGTATATTCAAGTTCTTCAACCGGAGTCATTGGTACTGTCAACTCATTCATAAACATACGTGTCGTCTCAAATTGGTCTTTATCAAAACGATCATTCAATTGATTCTTCTTATCTGCAATCGCCAAAAAAGCTGCTACATTATGTGCACAAAGTCCATCCACTTGAAATGGTGTGCAATCACAATATGCTTTAATCGACCCTTCTTCCACGTTTTCAATGTTCATTTCGACAAAGTGATGGCCTGCATCAAGGACATTTGCCGTCCAGACGGAATGATTCACATCATATAATACATCTGAAACACGTCCGTTTTTATACAATTGACTCCCCTTCTCATACACATGAGGAGGAAACATATTTTTTATAGAAGTTGTTCGTATCCTTTTCAAACCGAATGACCCTACTTTCTTTTTCCCATTTCCTTTTATTGTAAACGAATTTCTACCTTTTTAAAACAGGTACTCTTATTAATATCACTCTGCATGGTATGCCTTCTTTTTGTCCCTGAACATGAACACTGTGTAAAGAAGAATGGATAAAACTACGGAAAACGCCGATGCTACATAAATTGCACTATAAGAAAACGTAAACGCAATGTAGCCAAACACCATCGCTCCAATACCAACCCCTAAATCAAAGAAGGAAAAAAATGTAGCATTTGCCATTCCCTTTCGATTGGCACTTGCGCTAGAAACCGCCCAGGCTTGGAGTGCAGGTTGAATCATTCCAAAGCCTGTTCCGTAAAATGCTGCCGCAACCATGAGTGTCAGGCTATTTGGAAGCCATGCAAGCAAGACCATAGCGATAAAAACAAGAACTGTGCCCGGTGGAAAAACAAACAAATGGCCTTTTCGATCGTAAATTTGTCCGGAAAATGTTCGGGATACCATCAGAAACAAGGCATATACGACAAAGTATAACTCAATTCCAGCAATCCCCTTTTCCGCTGTTAGTAAGGGTAGAAACGATGCAATCCCACCAAAAGTAATCGTAATAAAAAATAGTAAAATAGCCGGGGGTAATGCTGCTTTTTCAAATACATCAAATTTCATTGTCGTCGTTTTATAAGGGGATTTTTCAACTTTTTTATACCGAATTCTTGATGCAAATAAAAAAGATATGACTCCGAGCAACCCACAAATTAAAAAGAGTGAGATAAATGAAATATGTCCAACCAACGCTAAACCGAGGGCAGGACCGAGGGCTAATGCTAAGTTTCCTGATAATCCAAAGTAGCCCATTCCTTCACCGAGGCGTGATGGTGGAATTAAATCTGAAGCAATGGTTCCTGAAGCTGTGGAAACTAAACCAAATCCCACTCCATGAAGCATACGCATCAGTAATAAACCAACGATAGCTGTCATAAACCCATAAGACGCTACTGCAATGGTAAAAAGAATAATTCCGACCATATATACAAATCCACGCCCTCTCGTTTCAAGGGCGTGCCCCGCATATGGACGAAATAATAATGCTGAAAATGTAAAAATACCAACGACAATTCCAATCATTTGATCATTTCCGCCGATTTCCTTTACAAAGATTGGAAGTGTTGGGAGTGTCATTTGAAATCCTAAGAAAACAAAAAAGTTCGCAAAACAAATCGACACAAATTCGCGTGTCCATATTTTCTCTTTAGGGGAGTGTTGCATCCCTTCTTGTGTTGTCATATATATCCTGCCTCTCATTCGTGCTTCGAAGTATATTATACATGACAGATGACATGAATGCCTACGAATACGAACGACATACCAAAAAACTCTACATGGCTATTTTACCACGTAGAGTTTTTTAACATTATTGAATGATACCACAAGCAATGCGCTCCCCTGCATCTCCAGCTGGTTGTGAGGTATAGTCATCTTCCTGACTATGAATCATAATAGATGTTCCACCATCTAAAAGAATATTATTTTTCGCACCTTCCTGAATGGAAATCATCTCGCCGACTACTTGCACGTGGAGCTGACCATCTTCAGCCACTTCAATATTCGGAAGATCTCCTGCATGTGGACCTTGGGGATGGTCAAATCCATGAGTAGCTTCTGTCGGATTATAGTGGCCTCCAGCACTTTCAAAAGACGGTGCTTCACAGCTTCCATGTTCATGAATATGTAATCCATGAACACCTGGTGGTAAACTCCAACCATCCACTTCCACCTGAACACCTTCACTTGTTTCTGTAAAAGTAGCCAAACCAACACGATCTCCTTTAGGATTAATCAGCACCGCATGAACAGAGTCATAATATTCTTCCGCCAATTGAATCGACGCTTCAGCTAAATCTGCCACTTCTTTTTCTACATGTGTCGCTGTATCTAATGTACTCTCTTCTTCTTCTTCCTCTTCCACAGGAGTACATGCGTTGAATGCACTCAGTCCAAAAAACAAAGCGATGAGCATAAGCCAATATTTCACGAAAATCACTCCCCTTTTTGTATATCTTTTACAAAAAAAGGAGTTTTTAAACAGGAATATAATGAAAATACCATTCTAGTTTTCTCAGGCTTCGCTAAAAACAACATAAAAATAGCCTGTAGGATGAGCATCTTTCTACCAAAGATGTTCACTCTACAAGCTATTTAACAATAATTTATTATTGTGCTTCTTGATGATTATCTTCTTCACGTTTAACAAACTGTAAAAGAAATACAATTCCAGCTCCAAGTAATGTGACTAATGCGCCACCAATTTCACCAGACATAATCATATATACACAGCCGACTGGGATAAGTATAGCTAAGAATATGCTTACATAAGGATGCTTTTTCACAGCTAAGACTGCAAGGCCTAACGTTGCCCATAATAAGAGAAACATTGTCCAACTCATCATGGTGTTCATCTCCTTTTGTTCTTCTAATTACTTCCATTATAAGAGAATTGTACGCTTTTTGCAATAGTTTAGACGCAAATTAGACACACTTTAGAAAAACTATTGACATATACACGAGATGGTCATATAGTGTATATAGACACATATACAGTTGGTCGTTAGGGGGAAAATCATGACTACCTTTAAACAAGTGAAGCATATTGCCAGGTTTGAGTTAGCTAGCAATCCTTGGGCACCGCTTCTACTTCTATTTTATGGAGCCGTGTTATTCGTTATATTCGTCTCAGACACATTGTTTATGAAATCCATTTTATTTGATGTTGTATTCTTATCCTTATTTACCGGAGGATTTACCTTTTTTGCGAAAATTGAATCCTTTAAACCACAATTGATTGGAAATCGTTATTTCGCCTCTCATCAAGTTATCTTTTTGCAACAATTACCCGTGAAAAAAGAGGCCATTTTTAATAGCAGGGTAGTGGTTCATAATTTATACAACTTTATTATTCAGATGAGTTTCGTCATTCTATTATATATTTTTTCACCTACTTTACACTCATCTATGAACATTCCTACTTTCATCGTATTTGTTTTTATGTGGATGAGTGTTGGGGTTTGTACAAGTGGCTTTACCGCAGCAGACGAAGCAGGCAAAGGTGTAAGTAATCGTTCATTCGCTATGTCCTTAATGCCAATAGTTGTTTTTGCCGGGCTACTTTTTGCGTTATATACGTGGACACCTTACACATTGATTAAGGGTTCAATAACGATTGCTAACGAGTGGCCGTTTGTAGGCATTATTGGAGCAATCATTCTAGCTAGTGCAGGTCTTTATTATGGCCGAAAGAAAATGATTCGTTTGCTTCAAACAACAGACTATATTTCTTAAAAAGGAGGCGATCTCTATGAACACGTATAAAGAAGGATGGAAATTGCTGAAAGCAGAATACAAATTAAGTCCACCTTCCATGTGGTCCGTCCTATTCATGTTGATTCTTAGCGCGTTTCTTGCAGCCTTAGTCATTAATGGGGTGGATGATCATGCTACTTTAGGAACAGATATTTTAATCCTTGTCATCGTTGCAGGATTTCCTTACGTGATTCAGTCTGATCAAATAAAGGCAAAAAATGTTGGCTTGCGTGAACGGATATCACCAGCGATTATCTTTTTCAGCTCCATGCCGATTGCTCGGAAATCCATCGCTACGTATCGAATGATATCTTATGTCTTGAATGTAATCGTCTTTAACAGCTTGTTTTTTACATTATTTTATCTGTTTTCACCATATATACGATCCATTGCTTCTGTTAAAACCTTTATCGTTTTTGCGATTATGTTAATCGGTATCTCCATCTATCTTGGTGGTTTTCAAGTGGTCATGGAGGCTGGATACCACCATTTAACAACCATGTTTCTCACATTTTTAATTTGGATGCCGTTGATTTTAATTAGTGTCGCGCTTCTATTTCATGCAACATATACAAAAGGCATGGTCCAGTGGATGCTCGATCTATCAGAAGCATATCCATTCATAGTTGTGAGTCTTTCTATCCTTTTATCAATCATTGGTTTCTATTTTTATCGATATCTGTTCGTGCGAAAGTTACAGAAGATTGATTATTAATGTGAGGAGGCAAGTGGATTGTATATACCAATCGCTCTAAACAAAGAGTCTCGTGAACCCATTTATCATCAAATTGAACAGCAACTTCAAACACTTATAGCGAGTGGCTTTTTAGCACCTGGTAATGCGCTGCCTTCGATTCGTGTTCTAGCAAAAGAACTGGAAATAAGTGTGATTACTACGCGGAGAGCCTATCAAAATTTAGAAGCAAGTGGTTTTATCGAAACAAAACAAGGGAAAGGGACATTTGTACGGGAAGTTCCTGGAGATATAAAAGAACGAGTGAAATCTGAGAATGTCATTGAATCCATGCAAGAAGCTGTGCATATTGCCCATACCTATGACTATACAGAGGAGGAAATGCTTGTATTATTTACCCAAGCAATGAAAGCATATTTTGATGAGAAGAAGGGAGAATCGTCATGAAACCGTGGATAACATTACATGAAGTCAAAAAGACCATTGATGATTTTCATTTAGGACCGTTAACCATCGATTTTGAACCCGGAACCATTACAGCCCTCATTGGCACAAACGGTTCAGGAAAAAGTACCTTTTGTAAGATGCTGATGAATTTAGTGAAACAAACGGAAGGTGACATTTACGTACGAGGTTCTAATACCTATGAAGATGGGAGTACGTGGAAACACCATATTGCGTATCAACCACAAAAACCGATTGGATATGATGTGTATACAGGAAGTGACCTACAAGAATTGATTTCACCATGGTATCCAACGTGGAATGAAGAACTTTTTGACACCGTTGTTCAAGAACTAGATATACCCATGTATAAAAAGTTTGGGAAAATGTCTGAAGGGGCCCAGCAGAAACTATTATTCGCTTTAACCATCGCAAAAAACACAGATATTTTATTACTAGATGAGCCAACTGCACAT
>DATGUV010000141.1:0-9361 GCA_035301025.1 Bacillota bacterium
ATTTTTTACAACCAACTCACCATTTCCTTCAATCACATCTACAAAATTGTAATAAAATTCACGTACATCTGATTTAATGCGTGGAATTGGATATTCATTAACCGTATTTTCACCTCGAGGTGCCATTGTTTTCGTTAAACCCGCACCAGCTTCAATTGGTGTAGCATCTTTATCTTGATGGCTCATTAGTTTGGCAATTTTTCCATTCATATCCCAATCTTCTATGGTGACTGACCCTTCTGTACCGGTCATATACCAGATTGGTAATGAAATATAATGACAAGTTCCTACCTCGAATACTGCTGTCTTGCCACTTTCAAAAGTTATTAATAATTTAAAACCATCATCAACTTCATTCCCGAGCACATAGCTCATTTTGCAGTAAATATCTGTAATCTTTTCCGGTATGAGGATGGTAATTCTATCAATAATGTGAACACCCCAGTCAAGCATCATTCCACCACCAAATTGCTTTTCATGGCGCCAGTCTCCAGGTATTCCACGAGAACCATGGATTCTCTGCTCAATGTTGAACACCTCACCTAATTCCTTGTTATCATATAATTCTTTAATTACTAAGAAATCTTCATCCCAACGACGGTTTTGGTGTACAGCAAATACTTTATTTTCTTTTTCAGCAGTATCCAAAATAACCTGAAATTCTTCACTATTCATTGTTACTGGTTTTTCACAAATGACATGTTTACCTGCTTCCATCGCTTTAACAGCAATTTCTTTGTGAATATCATTTGGAGTTGCAATCAGTATGATATCTACCTGACTATCTGTTAACACTTCATCCAAAGTTTCGTAAGTATGATAACCATTATTACGTGCAGCCTGTTGCCGTTCTTCCCGAATATCGTATGTACCATATACATTCATTCGTTTAACATCTTTCAACATTTTAGCATGTTGACTACCCATTCCACCATATCCAACAATTACAACTTGATATGTCTTTGCTTGCATTTTCGTTTCCTCCCAATAAACAAGTTGGTTTCTGATTAACTTCCTTATTATCTTAACACATAAAAATAAATAGTGAAATAATGAGCAACCACTTTATGATGAAATCCACTTCAATTAATGATTGACAATCAATATATTCATTGAGATAATGTACACGCGATCATTTCTTGTTGAAAGGAGGGTATGACCATTGTAAGACGAATAGATGTAGCCAATTTGGCAGGTGTATCTGAGGCTACTGTTTCTCGTGTTTTTAATAATGTTAAACCACTCCGCGAAGAGACGAAGCAAAAGGTACTTGAAGCAGCCAGACAATTAAACTATCAACCTAATGCTCTTGCTCAAAGCTTTGCAACTGGAAAAAGTGGTAATATTGGTGTCATTGTTCCATATCTTCCGAAAGTAAACATTATATCTACGCATTACTTTTCGGAAATACTTGGTGGAATTGGTATGATGCTTGCTAAAAACAATTACAATTTATTACTCATCTTCCAATCACCACAGGAACCTAAAAATTATATTCAACTTTTTAACTCACAGAAATTTGATGGTTGTATTATTCTTGGGGCGAAAGATGTTCCCGGTGAAAAAGAAGAAATTGATATGCTTCATCAGCTTTCACATCCCTATTGCTTAGTGAACCAAACATTTGAAGGGTATTCTTTTCATTCCATTGACGCTGAGCACTACAAGGGAAGCTTTGATGCAGTATCTCTCCTTTTGAAAAAGGGATTTAGAAAAATCGCCTTTTTAAATGGACCTAGTGAATATTCAAATAGTACGGAGCGACTAAAAGGATATCAAGATGCGTTAACATCATTCGGTATTGAGCTTCATTCAGAATGGATATTTCGTGGCAACTATAGTCGAACAAGTGGATATCAAGTTGCTGGCGAAATGGCTTTGATGATGGATCATATTGATGCCGTTTTTGCTGCAAATGACCGGATGGCGATTGGTCTTATGCAAGGTTTAAATCAGCATGGTTATACAGTTGGGAGAGATTATGCGCTCATCGGTTATGATGATTCTGACGTTACTACTATGGTTCAACCACAACTATCTTCAGTACATGTCCCTCTTTTTGAGATGGGAAAAAGGGCAGCAGAAGTTGTTTTGAACGCAATATTGAAAGGGCATACAAAACCTTTTCAAGAAAATTTACCTGTTACATTGATTGAAAGAGATTCAACTAATCATTTAATGGAGGAGATGGCATAATGGATAAAATAAATGTTGGAATGGTCGGTTATAAGTTTATGGGAAAGGCACATAGTAATGCCTATCGTGCGCTCCCAATGTTTTTTCCTGAGCACATCAAGCCAAATATGAAGGTCATTTGTGGTCGTAATGCTGAAGCGGTCAAAGAGGCTGCCAACAAGTTTGGTTGGGATGAACATGTAACGGATTGGAAAGACCTTTTAAATAGAGATGATATTGATTTAGTTGATATCAATGCACCAAGCAATGTCCATAAGGAAATTGCAATTGAAGCTGCGAAAGCTGGAAAGCATCTCTATTGTGAAAAGCCATTGGCACTTACATTAGAGGATTCACGTGACATGTTAGCAGCAGTGGAAACTTCCGGTGTAAAGCATATGGTTGGGTTTAATTATCGATTTGCACCAGCAGTTTTATTAGCAAAAAAACTCATTGATGAAGGACGCCTTGGAGAGATTTATCATTTTCGGGGATTCTTTTTACAAGATTTTATTGTTGATCCAGACTTTCCACTTGTCTGGAGACTACAGAAAGAAATTGCTGGCTCCGGGTCACACGGTGATCTAGGTGCTCACTTAATTGATATGGCACATTTTCTTGTTGGTGACATGTCAGAGGTCATTGGTATGAGTGAAACATTTATTAAAGAACGACCTCTACCCGATGATATGACAGGGCTTACAGCTACAAGTAGTAAAGGTGGAAAAAGAGGACCTGTTACTGTTGATGATGCCACTTTATTTTTAACGCGCTTTAAAAACGGAGCACTTGGTAGTTTTGAAGCGACACGCTTTGCAACAGGACACCGTAGTACAAATTCATTTGAAATTAATGGAAGTAAAGGCAGTGTCATTTTTGACTTTGAAAGAATGAACGAGCTACAAGTGTATTTTAATGACGACAAGGAAGATGTCCAAGGGTTCCGACGTGTCTTGGCAACGGATGATGTGCACGCTTATGCCGAAGCATGGTGGCCTGCTGGACATCCCATTGGCTATGAACATACTTTCACACATGCATTTGTTGAATTCATGGATGCCATTCGCGAAGATCGCCAACCCGTTCCTAATTTTGTTGATGGTGTCAAATGTCAACAGGTTCTTGAAGCAGTTGATACCTCCATTGAACAAAGACAGTGGATCACTGTCGATGATTTATAAACTTAATAATAAATGAGGAGTTTTAATATGAAGAAAAAAGCATTGATCGTTCAAGGTGGCTGGCATGGTCACGAACCAAAAGAGGTTGCTGATATTTTTCGTAATATACTTGAAGAGGAAAACTTTGATGTTGAAGTAGCAGATACACTTGAAGCCTATGATGACCTTGATCAATTAAAATCGCTTGATTTAATTGTTCCGCACTGGACAATGGGAGAGATTGAACAAAAATATGTGAACAATATTTCCCAAGCTGTGATGAGTGGTGTTGGGTTAGCAGGTTGTCATGGCGGCATGTGCGATTCTTTCCGTAAAAATGTCGATTGGCAGTTTATGACGGGTGGAAATTGGGTTGCACATCCTGGTAATGATGGTGTTGAATATATAGTTAACATTAAACAATCATCAAGTCCCCTTCTTGTGGGTATTGAAGATTTTAAAGTAGTTAGTGAGCAATATTATTTACATGTTGATCCAGCTGTTGAAGTCTTGGCAACAACACGATTTCCTGTTGTCGAAGGGCCTCATTCGACAAATGGAACAGTTGACATGCCTGTCGTTTGGACGAAACGTTGGGGAGTTGGCCGTGTATTTTATAATTCATTAGGACATGTGGCGAATATCGTTGCAATGCCAGAAATATCACTCATGATGCGCAGAGGATTTCTATGGGCGGCTGAAGGAAAGACATTAGCAAAAGAATCCGATTCAAAAACACTGGAAAACACTGCTTCATACACAGGTATGGGAGACAGTCAATAAAACTAATGGGGGAACATCATGAGTAAAATAAACGTAGGTATCATCGGTTGTGGCAATATCAGCTCAATTTATATGAAGAATATTCCAAGTTTTAAACATCTACATCTGTCAGCTTGTGCAGATTTAGACATACAACGCGCACGTGAACAAGCACAGAAACACGGGATCCCTTATGCTTATACGGTTGAACAACTCCTTGCAGATCCAAAGATCGATCTCGTGATCAATTTAACCATCCCAAAGGCTCATGCTTCCGTCTGCATTCAGGCACTTGAAGCAGGAAAACATATATATGTAGAAAAGCCTTTAGCGATTTCTCGTGAGGAGGGAAAAAAGATCTTAGATGTTGCTCAGCAGAAAGGATTACGTGTCGGCAGTGCGCCTGATACGTTCTTAGGTGCCGGCATTCAAACTGCACTACATCTAATTGAACACGGTGAGATTGGCGTACCCATTGGTGCTTCAGCATTTATGATTGGGCGTGGACATGAACATTGGCATCCAGATCCAGCCTTTTATTACGATGAGGGTGGCGGGCCAATGTTTGATATGGGACCTTATTATTTAACTGCGCTTATTGCCTTACTCGGACCGATTCAACGTCTTTCTGGGTCAACGAGTATTAGTTATCCAGAGCGTACTATTTTAAGCAAACCAAAAGCTGGGGAGAAAATTCTGGTTGCTACACCAACACATATTTCCGGTACGATTGACTTTGCTTCTGGTGCAATTGGAACAATCACTACAAGTTTTGATGCATTTGGTGGTTCTTCACTACCTCCTATTGAAGTTTATGGAAGTGAAGGGACTTTACTTGTTCCCGATCCAAATGGTTTCGGTGGTTCTGTCCAATTGCGGAAGAAAGACGAAGCGGATTTTGTCGAAATTCCGCATACACATCAATTTTCAGGTAACCACCGTGGGATCGGTGTTGCAGATATGGCGTTGGCAATTCTTCACAAGGAACCACACCGGGCCAATGGAGAACTTGCTTTTCATGTTTTAGAGGCCATGCATGGTTTTCATGATTCTTCCGATAACGGAACTTTTTATGACATGAAAAGTTCATGTGAAAAACCAGCCCCATTCCCATTAGAGAATCATTTTGAGTAGAGTTATCAAAAAAGGGATTTCGCAACGATTTGCGAGATCCCTTTTGTGTTTTTATAAATATAATAGGAAGTGATTCTACCTCTAGTAAGTTTATTTATACAATGGCCCAAAATTCTCACATGCTCTAAAATCTGCCGCTTCTTTATCATTTGTTCCAAACATACTCCAAGCATCTGGCCTGAAGATCTTTTCTTCTTCGACATTGTGCATGTTCACGGGGATTCTTAAAATCGCTGCTAATGAAATTAAATCCGCACCAACATGACCATAACTCATGGCACAATGGTTGGCCCCCCAATGATTCATCACAGAATAGACATCTTTAAATGCACCTTCTCCTGTTAATTTTGGTACAAACCAAGTGGTTGGCCAGCCCGGATCTGTGCGGTTGTCCAATGTTTCATGAACATCTTCGGGTAAATCCACCGTATAACCTTCTGCAATTTGTAAAACCGGGCCAAGTCCTTTCACGATATTGATCCGACTCATTGTGATTGGCATGTCACCTTTTGTAAGGAATTTACTAGAAAAACCTCCGCCTCTAAAATACTCTGTAGAAGCTGGACACCAAGTTGTTGCTTGAAGACTTTTTTCAACCTCTTCATCCGTAATTTCCCAATACGGTTTCATCACTGGCTTGCCATCAACAGACGTTTGTTCACCCGCCCCGTCTAATGTTGCCGCACCAGAATTAATCATATGAATCACACCATGTTCAGCCAAACCTGATAATGTGTGTCCCGTCACTCGCTTGACAGCATCTGGACTCCAATAGGTTCTCACATCTGCAAAGATCTGAGCCGTATTCGTTAATAAATAACCAAACATCATCGAAACAGCATTTAAATTATAATTTTCTGTTGCTAATAAATAGGGCGCACGTTTGCCATTCCAGTCAAACGATGTATTTAAGATCGCCTCCATAAAATCCCCATTTGGGAAGTGGTCTGTCCATTGACGTTGCCCTTGAAAACCTGCAATCAATGCATTCCTTCCATTTGATTCTTCTACAAAGCCCATGTCAGCTAATTTTTCGTTACCGACCATGAGGTCACGGGCAATGATAGCCATCTTAACACTTGTTTGCCAATCCGCTTCTTTTTGTTCATCTGTACGTTTGAAAGAATCAGGATTACGATCAGGACCTTCTTTACAATTTTCCTTGACCCATTGATAGGCCTTGTTAAATTCCTCTTGATCGTAAATACCTTCTTCATTTCTCCTGACAAATTCAGACATATCAATATATTCATTACGCATGCCTAAGTATTCTTGGAAAAATTCCTCTTGAACCATACTACCAGCAATCCCCATTGAAACAGATCCCATCGAGAGATATGATTTATTTCTCATCATCGCAACTGCTAAACCAGCTTTACTAAACCGAATTAATTTTTCTTGAACATCTGCAGGAATTTCTGTATCTCCTGCATCTTGAACATCTTTTCCATAAATTCCAAACGCGGGTAATCCTTTTTGGTTATAAGCAGCAAGTACTGCGGCCAAGTAAACTGCTCCTGGTCTTTCTGTTCCATTAAAACCCCACACTGCTTTGGGAAGATGTGGATCCATATCCATTGTTTCTGATCCATAGCACCAACAAGGTGTGACTGTAATTGAAACGCCAACACCTTCTCTTTTGAATTTTTCTGCTGCTTCGGCTGATTCTCTCACTCCACCAATACATGTATCAGCAATCACAACATCGACTGGGTCACCTGTATAGTAAAAAATATGTTCCTTTAATAGTGCAGCAACAGATGTTGCTAATCCCATCGTTGTTTCCTCTAATGATTCCCTTACTCCTTTTCTTCGCCCATCAATTACTGGTCTAATCCCTATTTTCGGTAATTCTCCTACATAACGTGGATCTGCTGTCATTTGTATACCCTCCATTTTTTTGTGAATTTCATAATACGGATTTATAGCCAATTCGTTACGATATGTAGTTTCGTTGGATCTTTCTTAACTACATACAGTATCGAATGGTCTGTTTTTGGTCATTATGAATTTCACATTTATGAATTTCATAATACGGGTTTATAGTCAATTCGTTACGATATGTAGTTTCGTTGGATCTTTCTTAACTACATACAGTATCGAATGGTCTGTTTTTGGTCATTATGAAATTCGCATTTATATTAATTTTATAAATCTACTATATGCTTGATCCCATGGTGATAGATCCATAGGCGTATAATCTATTGTATTAAAAGTATAACTAGATATTCTTCTCGCTTCCTCAAGATTGTCAAATACCCCTAACGCTATCAATTGAGACAAAGCATTCCCGATTGAACTTGCTTCAACTGGCCCTGCCTTCACTGGTTTCTTCGTCGCATTGGCAGTGAATTGACATAACCACTTATTCTGAATACCACCTCCAGCCATATGAATTGATGGGATCTCCTTTTCAGTTAAATGTGCTAATCTTTCAATCACCCATCTGTATTTAAGTGCTAGACTTTCTAATATACAACGGATGAACTCCCCCTTTGTTGTTGGCACTTTTTGCTCTGTTTGTTGACAATACGTTTGAATCGCTTCTGTCATACTGCGCGGATTAAAAAACAACTCATGATCAGGGTCAATCAATGATTTAAATGGTTCCGCTTCCATTAATAAATTACTTTCTTCCTGATAAGAAATAAATTCACCATCCTTTTCCCAATCTTTTTTACACTGTTGCAATAACCATAGTCCCATATTATTTTTCTGTAAACGATATGTTTTATCCATTGTGCCTTCGTTTGTGAAGCCCCATTCAAAAGCTTCCTTTGTCACAATAGGTTGGTCGACTTCTATACCAATGAGCACCCAAGTCCCACAACTCATAAATGCTGTTTGTCGATCGTGAAGTGGCATGGCGGCTAATGCACAAGCCGTATCATGGCCTGGAACATTGATAACTGGAATCGGCTCTATTCCTATTTCTTCATTCAGTTCATTTTTCGTATATCCGACAACTGTATTCGTTGCTTTTATTTCTGCCAAAGGTAATTGACCTGCAAAAACTTTTTCAATAATCTTGCCATCCCAATCTTGTGTTCCTGTATTCAACAATTGCGTTGTAGAAGCATGCGTGAATTCGTTATAAGTTTGATTTGTAAATAGGAAACCAAGTAAACTTGGCATGGTTAAAATAGTTGAGACTTGTTTTTTAAATTCGGGATGTTTGTTAAAAACAGCAACTAATTGATAAAGGGTATTAATTGGCGCTGACTCTATTCCTGTTCTTGTAAAAAGTTCTTGATCGCTTATCTGTTGATGAACTTTAGGCATGATTTCGTTCGTATGTGTATCTCTATAAGAATAAGGATCACCTAGCAAATCCCCTTTTTCCGAGATCATTCCAAAATCAACGCCCCACGTGTCAAAGCCAATTCCATCGATATGAGGACCATACTTTACAACGTATTTGTTCAGTCCGTTTTTAACCTCAGTAAAAATAGAAGAGATATCCCAGAAAAAATGGCCATTTCTCTCAACTGGTTCATTCGAAAATCGGTGTAACTCTTCTAAAGTTAATCTTTGCCCCTCTAATGTAACAATCATTAGCCTACCATTTGAAGCACCAAGATCAACTGCAATAACTTTTTTCATCAAGAACACTCCTAAAGTTTGCCTTTTTTGAGTAGGTCCGCACGATATGTTTCCGATGATAAATTACGTAAATCATCACATTCCTTTTCTGTCAAAATCCTTGGTTTACCGATTGAGGCTGAAATAGCATATACCTTTGCCGCTTCTTCTGTTAGCTGCATATAAAAAAATGCTTCCTTCATTGTTGTTCCAACTGTTAATACACCGTGATTTCGCATAATAATTGCTTGGTTGTCTGCAACAACTTCCGCTACTGCATCAGCAAGCACATGTGTTGTTGGGATGACATAATCAATATATGCGACATTTTTAACCATCGCTGGAAAATCTGGAAACATGGGTGGAATATTTTGACCTGTTGATGATACAGCAACAGAATAACTTGGATGTGCATGTAAAACCGCATTGATATCCTGATTTCTTCTAAAACATTCTAAATGCATTAATATTTCTGAGGACGGCTTAAGGTCACTAAAAATTTCTCCAGTATCGATATTTACTTTTACCCAATCTTCGTCCTTCGTTTC
>DATGUV010000142.1:0-2693 GCA_035301025.1 Bacillota bacterium
ATCGTTATTGGTATTATCGGGTACCATTATGGACATGATTCCATCGTATTATTTGCTATATATGTTGGTGTAGCTAGTTTACTACCACATCGTTCATATACTCATTCACTGATTGGACTTGTTTGTTTTTCCTATATAGCTTATAAAGCTTCGATTGATTTTGGGGTTGAGCAGTTGTTTCTTGCTGGATCACTAGGTTACTTGACCCATTTATTACTAGACTCCAGATATATTCCGGGGAACAGAAGAGGAATTAGCATCCTGCTTCCTTTTAGAAGGCCGATTTTGTGAGGAGAGACTTGTCGAGTACAGGCGTATATCCAGGACATTCAAAATAGGTTTCTGCACGTTACAACATGTGTGCAGAAACCTACTTTTGAATGTAAAGGGTTGCTTATGTATTTACATGGGGAATCACTGATTTATTTATTAGGTCACTATTTATATCCTTCAAAAGTGAATACCAGAAACTTCTAGAATATATCTAGTTATGTGTTAATCATCTAATCTAACCATCCCACTCTCTACCATCACCCTGAAACTACGATCCATCTGTTGCTGCAACGTATGCATGGATATTTCCAATGCTAATCTATGCCAATTGTAAAAAACGATTTCCGTCTGTCGATGCTTTGTACGATTATCTTTTTCAGTCCTTTCCCAGTAATTCACTTGTGCCCGGTTGATCCAACAGTTATTCATATGTGTTGGTGCATGGGTTGGGAAGAGACACAGTTTATTGGTAACGCTCACTGGGATGGGCGTTTTTTGTTTGTATGGTAATTTTTCAATCACAGCTCTCCGTCTACCTTCATAAGTGGACCAGTAATGGAGGCAGGATGCTTTCATGATTTCAAGTGGTGTTTGCGTAACATAAAGGGTTGTATCCTCCTTGATAACGATTGCTTGATAGTCGATTTCTCTTGCTGGTAGAATTGCGCATGTTTCACTCGTGATGATGTAGTTTTGTTGAATCATAGTGTTTTCTCCTTAATAGAAGTGTTCATGTAAAAAAACTTCTTTTTATTTCTATTATCGGATTTTATGATGAAAAAAGCGTGTAAAATTGAATTTTTGTTTGTTTTTTAATATGTTTTTAAGAGTAAAAGCTATCTTATGAGATGGCTCATCTTTTTAGGAAATAGTGATATCATCCCTGGAGATTCTCGGGAAAGCACTCTTTTTCCAGCCATTATTTTTCATAACAACTATAAAATTTCCTCAAACAGGGGCAATAGCACTAGTGAAGCTGAAAGCCCATAGGTACTAGGATATAAAGCTTCAATGAATGATTGGACTTTAGGCTCTTGTATCAGTCCTTGAAAGCGGTTAATATGTAAAGAAAGCACGTACGTTGAAATGATTTCATGAGGAGGTACGACCATTGCTTCTAAGTAATTTGCTTTCGGCGGAAGAAGTTGCCACAAGGATGGGGCTTGCGGTAGATGCAGTACAACAAGCAAAAGGAATGCCCGTTACAAAAGCAGAGAATACATCTTTAACAGTGAATGCACAAGCACAAGACGCACATAACGAATTGATCACGATTGCGGAACAACTCTCCACCTGTTTCAATCAAGCCATGGATAACATTCAGTCCACGGCCAAAGAGTTTGAAAGAATCGATTCAGAGTTAGGTGAGGATATCCGTAATGGACTTCAAACGTCTTTTGGTCTTAGTGAGTAGAGTAAAATACATCTTGGCATTGATTGATGGCCATTCAGGAAGATTCGTTAATGTTTATGAACAACATATTATTCTTTATAACCAGACAGGCTGAAACAACTAGAATAATTTTCGTGTAAATAAACCTTCATGATAAAAGCCTTGAAAAATTGATCTTTTTTCATCACCAAAGAATGATGGGGAGTCAATGATACAGGAGGAGCAGTCATGAGTTTAAATATGTATCTTGGGGAGACAGACGAACAAAAAACGAGCATGAATGCGGTGTGCACACAGATGATTGTGGCAATGGAGAGTATGCAATCTTCCATCCATACTTTTACGTGGAATCAAACCCTTCGTGGGCACGCATATAGCTCCGCGAAAACCTATATGAGTAGCATGTTTTTACCGCTCACACGAGGGGTTATTTATCTATGTGAAGAATTAATTCGCCAAAACAATCGATATCCAACCGATTTCAGGGCAGAAGTATCGACTACAGATGTAATCGAAGAAGAAGTCATTGCCCAAATTGAAGAGATTGACCGGATGATTGCCCGCTTCCAAGAACAAGATGAAGTATTGCCATTGTTAAGTCTAAGAATTCCTATTTATGAGGGAATGAAACGTACCTTACAGAAAAAGCTATTCGATTTGCGCACATTTAATACAACAACCGGAAGTAATTATGCCATTGCCATGAAATTAGCAGCAAACGTCATGGAAGGATTGAGTCAAATACAGAACAATACTGTATTTAATCAAGCAACCGGAATGTTTACAACAAAGGAAATCGATATGGATTGGGTCGATAACCTGGAGGAATCCCAAAGAGAAGCAATCGTAGCGGAATATGAGTATGATCATCCAGAAGATGCTCAAAAAGTTACAGAGTTTTTAGCTTCTTTGGAAGAACAGGATTCAAAAGAAATAAAATATTTAATGTATACCGCAGATGAACCATACCGAACGTTAGCTATGCAATATGTGGATCGCTTAGAAATCATTAGTCTCACGAAGTCTG
>DATGUV010000143.1:0-7609 GCA_035301025.1 Bacillota bacterium
ATGTGGCCCGTACCAATCGCGGTACCAAATGAGAAATGTATAAGCAAGCATAGCTCCCATACAAATGAGCAATGGACCAGCGACCCAAATGGATTGAATCACTTTTTCTGGTGTGAAGATTCCTACTTTTTCATGGATAGATGACACGGTGAATCCATAATCATGAAGATGATGGTACACATTGCTCATGTATCCTTTAGACATAACATAAAATCCAAGTACTTGGGATATCAACATGCCTGCTAAAAGGATAAAATACATTTTACTCACTCGGTTAAATTCAAAGAATATTAATTTACTCCCCTTGCGCATTCGAATCCACCTCCCGCAAGATGTCTAGGATTGTTTTTCCTTCGGTTGCGCGCATATCCTCTAGCTCGAAAGCTCTGTGAATCATGCCGTCTTCTATTAATACAGCTCGGTCTGCGAATTGCTCTAATTCTTGCAAGTCATGTGTCGTAATGAGAATTCCTTTTCCTTCAACTAGTTGCTGCATACAGACATCCAATATTTGTTCTCTACTTATTGGATCAATTCCTGAGAAGGGCTCATCAAGTAAAATATAATCCGCATCAATGCTTAATCCAAGCAACATATTCACTTTTCCTCGAGCACCCTTTGATAATTTTCTAATTTTATCGGATCGATGTAAAGAAAACTTATAAAGTAGTGCACTAGCACGTTCATCATTCCAGTGCCGATAAAAAGCCTTCATAAAAGCTATTGCATCGCCAACAGTCATTTGATTCACCATAATCATTTGATCTGGAATATATGAGATTTTTTCATAAAGAGCTGGATGAATTTCTTCGCCATCAATCGTTATTTTTCCTGCGGTTGGATGCGTTAGCCCCATAATCATATTCATAATTGTCGTTTTACCAACACTATTACGCCCGACAAGACATGTCATTTCCCCTTTTGGAATATGCATGGAAATATCTTTTAATACCCACTTCCGTCCATACTTCTTCGTAATATTTGTTAACTCGATCATCGGTCATCCTCCCTTTCCAGTTCATTTATACGATTCTCTACACGTGCTAACACTTCTTCCATGGGAACTTGGATCAAATGAATGGCGTCTACAAATGTCTCAACTGCATGATGGAGTAATTCTTCACGAACTTGGATTAACACCGCTTCATCGGTCGTTACCTTACTTGGATAATTACGCTCCGTATGGATGAGTTGTGCGTCTTCCATTTCTTTATAAGCTCGTTGCACGGTATTTGGATTAATTTGAAATAAACGGGCCAACTCCCTACGTGAAGGAATTTCATCGCCAGGTCGCAATTCGCCATTTGCAATGAGTACTTTAAAATGATTCATTACTTGTTCATACACCGGATCACGAGTATTGAGTGTAATCCCTCGCACAAATCATCCCTCCTTTTTAAGTGTGTGTATTAAGCGGTGCATACACTGTATTTAAAAAAATAGTGCTTCATATGCAGTGTATTATACACATAGTACACTGCATATGTCAACACAAGGTTTCTACTACCACATCGCCACAGAGCCATCTGTTCTGGAGTCAGAACCACCGATAAGCACCCCGCTCTTAGGGTCTCGCCAAATGATTTGACCACGACCGAAATTATTCGGTTCAACGACGTATTTCACATCATGACCTTTCTGGGCAAGTTCCTCAGCAATGTGGTGATGAAAACGATGCTCTACTTCCACTTGATTTCCAGTTGTCCACTTCCACCGCGGTGCATCAAGGGCTGCTTGTGGGTTTAATGTAAAATCAATCGTATTCATAATGACTTGAACGTGCCCTTGGGGTTGCATCAATCCACCCATAACACCAAAAGGACCAACCGCTTCTTTTCCTTTCGTTAAAAAGCCAGGAATAATTGTATGGAATGTTTTCTTTCCGCCCTCCAGAGCATTTGCATGACTAGGATCCAGTGAAAAATCATGTCCCCGATTTTGAAGCGTAATACCTAAACCGGGAACGACGAGACCTGAGCCGAACCCCATGTAATTACTTTGGATAAAAGAAACCATATTTCCGTCTCCGTCTGCTGTGCATAAATAGATCGTTCCACCTTTTGCTAATTCTCCAGGAGTGTGCTCTTTTGCATGATCTCCAATAAGATTACTGCGCTCTTTTGCGTAGGATTCATTTAGAAGCTCATCAACAGTATGAGTCATTTTCTCAGGATCAGTTACATACGCAAGTCCATCAGCAAAAGCTAATTTTATCGCTTCAATTTGCGTGTGGTATGTATCCGTCATTTCTTTTTCCGTCCAATCATACCCTTTTAAGATGTTTAACGCTTGCAGAGCAATGATTCCTTGACCGTTCGGTGGAAGCTCCCACACATCATATCCTTTATACTGGACGCTGATAGGATCCACCCACTCCGGTTTATGGGCTGCTAAATCTTCCTTTGTTATAAATCCACCATACTTTTTCGAGAAAGAAACGATATTCTCAGCAATGTCACCTGTATAAAACGAAGCTGCATTCGTTTCTGCGATTAACCGAAGTGCCCTTGCATGATATTGTGAAGCCCATATTTCACCTGGGAGTGGGGCTCGTCCTTTAGGAGCGAAGGTTGCAAACCAATTGGCAAATTCTTCTCCTTGCAATTGCTCGTTAAAAATACGAAAGGCTCGTTGCCAATACTTACTCAAGGTTGGCGAAACAGGGAATCCATTTTCAGCGTAATCTATGGCTGGTTGTAACACTTCGCGAAAAGGTAATTTTCCAAATCGTCTCGATAGTTCTGCCCAAGCTGACGGTGCCCCTGGAACTGTAACAGGATACCATCCATACCGCGGCATCGAGTCGTGTCCAGCCTTTTTCACTGCATCTATGGTGATAGAGGCGGGTGATTTTCCACTTCCATTTAATCCATGTAACTCCCCTTTTGTCCATACAAGAGCAAATGCATCTCCACCGATACCATTAGATGTTGGTTCTACAACTGTTAAACACGCAGCTGTCGCAATAGCAGCGTCTATGGCATTTCCACCTTTTTTCATAATGTCAAGCCCAGCTTGGGATGCTAACGGTTGGGAAGTTGCTACCATGCCATTTCGCGCATAAGATGCATTTCTCTTTATTGGGTAGGGATTCGTTATATTCGTAAAAGCTTGCATCTTCTCTCACCTCATCTTCATATTCACATATCATCTGTTTGAAGTACTGAAATCCTCTATAAACTCATGTAAGACATCAAGAGATTTCTCGATAATCTTCTCACCAAGCTCCTGACTTCCTTTTGTACCGTCCCCAATGTTTCCGTTGTTCGTAATTTCCTTAAACTGATACACAACCTTTACAAAATCACTGCGCATGTATTTTAAAGCAAAAGAATCTTCATTCATATCTCCTTTTTCTATAAAATTGTTCCTCACAATTTCGGGAACCATATACAGACATTCAGAAATTTCCCGCTCACATGCATGACCAAAGTACGTAGAATCAATTTCTTTATTGATTACATCCTTAGCTGCATCTACAAATTTCGTATGAGCAATTTCTACATCATAAGCTCGAGCTAATTTTTCTGCGGCAACGCTAATGGTCGCAGAATTTCCACCGTGGGCATTTATAAATAAAAACTTCTTAATTCCGTGGCGTGTTAAACTATGTACAATATCATCAAGTAGCGCTATTAACGTTTCTGGTTTTAATGTAATTGTTCCTGGAAAATCCATATGGTGTGGGGATACTCCATAATTAATCGTTGGTGCTACAACCACTTTTGGAAAAGCCCGTTTTGCAAGTAAGCTACAAAAAGCTTCTGCCCGGTAAGAATCACATCCTTCCGCTAAATGAAACCCATGCTGTTCTTGTGCCCCAATTGGAATTAGTGCTACATTGGCAGTTTCAAAAGCCTTTTCAATTTCAGGCCAGGTCATATCCTTTAATACATATGCATCCATTATTATTCCTCCTCGAACTTCGTAACCGCTTTCAAAATATTTATAATATAAATTATATGGTGTCAAAATAAGCAAGTCAAGATTCCCGTTTGTTTCCTTATGCATTTAGAAAGGTGCCTCTTAATAGGTACATGTAACTCTCTGTTCATGAAACGTTCATATAGAGATTGTATGATAATAATGGAAAAGGAAGCTTTGCAAGTTCGAAAGGGGAACACACCACATGAATTCTTACAGTACATTACTATTACGATTTTCAGCAATATTTTCTTTACTCGGCGCATTTCTAGGTTCACATATGGCTGGATCAGGAAACTTAAGCTTTCAGTCTATACACGCACATATATTAGTAGTAGGTTGGCTCTCTTTATTTGCATGGGCCGTTTATTATAAAGTCTTTCGCACGAAAAAAACATTCCTTGCAACATTGCATGTTTGGACAGCAATTATTGGATCTATCGGTTTAACATTCGGAATGTGGGTCTATAAACTTAACCCACTTAATTTTCCAGAACCTCTTCCACTCATCTTTTTTATTGTAGGTGGAACTGTACTTCTCATAAGCTTCTTCATCTTCTTGCTATTAACATTTATGAAACCAGAAGAAGATGTAGCTTAAATAAATTGTGTTTTATTCTCACATTTGATGTACCTATTCATTGATGGAATAGGTACCTTTTTTTGCTTATTTTTAAGAAGGATTATCATTTAAAACGCTAGTTGTGAATGATTCGGAAAACTATATTTTTGTATGGAAGCCATCACACACATTCATCATAGGAAATTCATCAAGTCATGCATAAAACCCCTTTTTTTGAGAACAATACTTTCAGAAACAAAAAATAGGAGGCATATATATGCATAACCAACAACCAGAACAAGGATTTACTGAATCAAATCACATGGGGCATGAGCAAAATCATGCTTCACATTCTTTGTTAGAGGCACAAGCAGCGATTGGATCCATCATTACAACGATCGAACAATCCATATTATATGAGCATCACATACAAGATCAACAACTCATGCAGATTGCTCAAAAACACCGCACATATTTACAAGGTCTCTACAATACGCTTGTAGACACATATAGGTCTGGACAAGATCCAGCAGTTCCAACTCAAACATATACCATGGGTGAAAGCACAAATGCTATTTATGGAACACAACCTGGTGCTCCCAAATCACCTGCAACATCTCCCCAAGAAATTAATGATGAATGTGTTTCTGGCTTTTTACTCGATGGCTTGAAAATGCTCTCTACTGGATTTACTACCGCTGCTCTTGAAGCTACAAACCCAGTAATGCGTAGAATTTTTGCTGATAGTGTTCCAAACATTATTGAGATGGCTTATGAAATGTTCTTATATGAAAACAAACAACATTATTACCAATTACCTCAATTGCAAAAAGCGGATGAAGAAACATTGCTCAATAGCTTTGCACCGATGCAAGGCAATACTACTCATTAATATCACATCTCAAGACCTTTAGACCATTTACTTTTTTCCTTATGAGTAAATGGTCTATTTTTGTTTGAAATACCTTGCTTTTGAAATTATTTTGTAGTAGAATAAAACGTTGTTACAAGGTAGTATTTTAAGAAAAATCCATGTACACATTTGTAAAAAATAGGTCTTTCGTACATGTAAACACGTATCATAGCTTGATTATCCAAGCATATACGTATTAAATAATGAGGTGAATCAACTATGAGAAAGATTCTTTCTTCAAAGGCAACATTTTTCATAATTGCTGCGTTGCTCCTTTGGGTAAAATCGTATCTCGTATATATATCTGAATTTGATTTAGGCATTCAAAATATCCAACAAGAAAAACTATTATTCTTTAACCCTATTAGCTCTATTCTCGTGTTTTTAGGGATTGCCCTTTTTATTAAGGGACGGAAAATGGGAATTTGGGTCATTACTATTCAATCGCTTATGACACTTTTCCTTTATTCCAACGTAATGTTTTACCGTTTTAATAGTGACTTCATTACGATTCCAGTTCTTACTCAAACGAGTAACTTTGGGAGCTTAGGTGGAAGTATCGCGAGCCTGGCACAATGGTCTGACTTATTATATACAGTGGATATTATTTTACTCATCGTCTTATACGCATGGACAAGAAAAGATTGGACAGTGAGTAAAACACGTTTCCGTAAACCACTAATTGTGATGACAGCCGGTGTTCTTGCTTTTGCGATTAACTTACACTTTGCGGAAAAAGATCGTCCACAATTACTTGAACGTACATTTGACAGAAACTATATCGTTAAATATATTGGTGCATATAACTTTGCCATTTACGATATTGTGCAAAATATCCAGTCTTCAACACAGCGTGTCTTAGCTGATAGTAATGATGTAACTGTTGTTGAGAACTATACGAAAAACAAATTTGCTGAACCAGATGAAGAACTTTTCGGTGTTGGTGAAGGAAAGAATATTATAAAAATACATTTAGAATCTTTCCAATCCTTTTTAATCGATTATGAACTTCACGGAGAAGAAGTTACACCGTTTATGAACTCACTTGTGAATAATACTGAACATGAGTTTACGTATTATGAAAACTTCTTTCACCAAACAGAGCAAGGTAAAACAGCAGATGCCGAGTTGATCGTTGATAACTCCCTATTTGGTTTACCCCAAGGGGCAGCTTTCGTAACAAAAGCTAAAAACACGTATCAATCTTTACCTGCTGTTCTGAAAAATGAACAAGGCTATACAAATGCGATCTTACACGGAGACGGAAAGACTTTCTGGAACCGTGATGAGATTTACAAACAATTTGCGATTGATGAATTTTTTGATGAAACATATTATGATATGAGTCCTGAAAACGTCATTGGTTATGGACTAAAAGATAAACCATTTTTTGAAGAATCTATTCCAATGTTAGAGTCATTAGAGGAACCATTTTACGCACATTTATTAAGTCTTACACACCACCATCCATATTTAATTGATGAAGAAGATGCTACAATCGATCCTGCTGAAACAGGAGATGGATCAGTAGACCGCTACTTCCAAACAGCACGCTATTTAGATGAGGCTTTAGAGCAATTCTTTATCGATTTAAAAGATAGTGGATTATATGAAGATTCCATCATTATGATATATGGAGACCATTACGGGGTATCCAACAATCATAATGAAGCGATGAGTCAATTACTTGATCAAGAAATCACGCCATTTACAAACGCTCAGTTACAACGTGTGCCATTTATGGTGCGTATTCCAGGTGTAGAAGGCCAAGGCACCGTTTCCAATTTCGCCGGACAAGTAGACGTTATGCCAACAATGCTTCACCTTGTTGGAATTAAAGCACAAGACTACATTCAACTTGGAACAGATATGTTTTCTGAAGACCATAAACAATATGTTCCTTTTAGAAACGGTGACTTCATCACACCTGAATACAGTATGATTCAAGATGTATTTTACGATAACGAAACAGAAGAACCGATCGAACCTACTAAGGAAATGCTTGATATGCAAGAGACTGTAATGTATGAGCTAGAATTGTCGGATAAAGTGATGCAAGGTGATTTACTGAGATACTATTCACCACATGAAAATTGGGTACCAGTAGATACAGACGACTATTTCTATAAAGGATATGATGGAGAGTCCACTTTTGCAGAAGACTACCTTCAACAACAACAGCTTAAGGAACAAGATTCCTCATTGCAAGG
>DATGUV010000144.1:0-34725 GCA_035301025.1 Bacillota bacterium
CCTTCCATTTCGTATTTCATTAATCTGTTCATTTCAACAGCATACTCCATTGGAAGTTCACGTGTAAATGGCTCGATGAAGCCCATAACAATCATATCTGTTGCTTCTTGTTCTTCAAGTCCTCTACTCATGAGGTAGAACAACTGCTCTTCAGATACTTTTGAAACTTTCGCTTCGTGCTCAAGTGACACGTTATCATTTAAAATTTCGTTGTATGGAATCGTATCTGATGTAGACTCATTGTCTAGAATCAGCGTGTCACACTCAATGTTTGCACGTGCCCCGTCCGCTTTACGGCCGAAATGAACGATTCCGCGGTAAGATACTTTTCCTCCATCTTTCGAAAGTGATTTCGACACAATGGATGATGAAGTATTTCTACCAATATGATGCATTTTCGCACCAGCATCTTGGTGTTGACCTTTACCAGCAAAAGCAATGGAAATGGTTACGCCACGAGAACCTTCTCCTCTAAGAAGTACTGAAGGATATTTCATCGTTAATTTCGATCCCATGTTTCCATCAATCCATTCCAACGTACCATTATCATCAACTGTAGCTCTCTTCGTTACTAAGTTGTAAACGTTGTTTGCCCAGTTTTGAATGGTTGTGTAACGGCAATATGCATCTTTCTTAACAAAGATTTCAACAACCGCACTGTGTAGTGAGTTTGTTGTATAAATAGGTGCTGTACACCCTTCCACATAATGAACAGAAGCACCTTCATCTACAATGATAAGTGTACGCTCAAACTGCCCCATGTTTTCCGAGTTGATGCGGAAGTATGCTTGGAGTGGTGCTGTTGCTTTTACTCCTTTTGGAACGTAAATGAACGATCCACCAGACCATACAGCTGTGTTCAATGCTGAGAATTTGTTGTCAGAAGCCGGGATAACTTTACCGAAGTATTCTTTGAACATTTCCTCATGGTCTTGTAATGCAGAATCTGTATCTTTGAAAATAATTCCTAGTTCTTCTAAATCTTTTTCTAAACTTTGATACACAACTTCTGATTCATACTGTGCAGAAACCCCTGCTAAATACTTTTGCTCTGCTTCTGGGATACCTAAGCGGTCAAATGTTTGTTTAATCTCCTCAGGCACTTCATCCCATGATGTACTTTGAGCTTCAGATGGTTTTACATAGTAAATAATCTCATCAAAGTCTAGTTCTGAAAGATCTCCACCCCATTGTGGCATTGGTTTGCTGTAGAAGATGTCTAATGCTTTTAAACGTTCTTCTAACATCCACTCCGGTTCATTCTTCATACGGGAGATTTCTTCAACAATTTCTTTTGTTAATCCTCGTTCAGTACGGAATACTGAAACGTCTTTATCTTGGAAACCATATTTATACGAATCAATTTCTGGCATTTCTTTCGCCATGTTTAAAACCTCCTTGAGATATTTTCAAGTCGCGAGTGGCTAGTCGTTCTCATGGACTGTTTTCTCCATTGTCTTCCATGATAGTGTAGCACAGTTTATCCGAGCAGGAAACTGTGAAACTCCTTGTAAAGCTTCAATGTCTCCAAGTTCAAGTGATCCTGGGTCAATTTCTTGCCCGAGCATCATTTGAGAAAAAAGCTCTGACATTTTCATTGCATCTGATACCTTTTCGCCTTTAATTGCTTGAGTCATCATCGATGCAGATGCCATACTAATGGAACATCCTTCGCCATCAAATTTAATATCTTCTATAACTTGATCATCATTAATTTTTACTTGGACTTCAATCCGGTCCCCGCAAGATGGGTTATTCATCTCTGCGATAAGAACAGATCCATCAAGATTTCCTTTGTTCCGTGGACTTTTATAATGGTCCATAATGACTTGTCTATATAATGTATCTAAATTATTAAAAGACATCTCCGAAATACTCCTTCGCTTTTAAGAGTCCCTCTACGAGTCGATCAATTTCTTCTTCTGTGTTGTATATATAAAAACTTGCACGTGCTGTTGCTGTAACTCCTAGCCATTTCATCAATGGTTGTGCACAATGATGACCTGCGCGAACGGCAATTCCATAAGAATCAAGAATTGTTGCAGTGTCATGTGGATGCACGTCACTTAAATTAAACGTTACAAGAGCTGCTCGTTCCTTCGGACCATAAATTTCAATTCCTTCAATAGAAGATAATCTTTCCATCGCATATGAAGTAATTTTTTGTTCATGTACTGCAATGTTATCCATTCCTATCGACTGGATAAAATCAATCGCTGCACCAAGTCCGATGGCACCTGCAATAATAGGCGTTCCACCTTCAAATTTCCATGGTAATTCTTTCCATGTTGAATCATGCAAATATACAAAATCAATCATTTCTCCACCGAATTCAACAGGCTCCATTGCTTCTAGATGTTCTTTTTTCCCGTATAACACACCAATACCGGTAGGTGCACACATTTTATGACCAGAGAATGCGTAAAAATCACAATCTAACTCTTGTACATTCACTTCCATGTGGGGAATACCCTGGGCACCATCAACAACAATGACGGCTCCATGATCATGGGCAATCTGGGCAATTTCTTTAACTGGATTGACAGTTCCAAGTACATTTGACACATGTGCAATGGCAACAATTTTTGTTTTACTCGTTACTGTAGCACGCACATCATCGAGTGTAATTGTTCCATCTTCCTGAAGAGGAATATACGATAATGTTGCTCCTGTTGCTTTAGCTGCTTGCTGCCACGGAATAATATTACTATGATGCTCCATTTCAGTTAAGACAATTTCATCTCCCTCACGTAAATTCGCACGCGCATAACTTTGCGCTACGATATTCAGCGAGGCAGTCGTCCCACGAGTAAAAATAATTTCCGCTGTACTGTTAGCATGTATAAACCTGCGTACTTTGTCACGTGCACCTTCATATAAATCTGTTGCACGAGTACCTAGTGTATGAACACCACGGTGAACATTGGCATTATCATTTCGATAATAATGATCGACCGCTTCAATCACAGCTCTCGGCTTTTGTGCAGTTGCCGTTGAATCTAAGTAAACGAGCGGATGCCCGTTTACTTTTTGATCCAAAATTGGAAATTCATCACGAATGGACGCGATATCCATTAGTAGATTTTCCTCTCAATAAGTGTACGCAACTGTTTTTGAATGGAAGGAATTGGTAATTCATCCACTACAGGTTCTAAGAATCCTAGGATAATAAGACGTTCTGCCTCTTGTTTCGGGATTCCTCGGCTTTGTAAATAGTACATTTGGAATTCATCTACACGTCCAACTGATGCAGCGTGTCCTGCAGTAACATCATCTTCATCAATCAGTAAAATAGGGTTCGCATCTCCGCGAGCATCTTTACTTAACATAAGCACTCGTGATTCTTGTTCTGCGTTTGCACGTGTGGCACCATGTTCGATTTTTCCAATCGCATTGAAAATTGATGTTGTATTCTCTTTCAACACACCACGTTGTAAGATTTGACCATCGGAATCTTTCCCGTGATGGTGTGTAATGGCTGTAAAGTTTTGTGTTTGTTTACCACGGCCAGCTGTAACTGTACGTGCATGGGAAACTGAAAACTGACCAACTAAGTGTGTCACGTTTTCTGATACCGTGTTCCCATCATTCATTTGACCTAATGCCCAGTCAATCGTTGCACGCTCATCTGCAACTCCTCGACGGTTAATGTATGAAGTCGTGCCTGCAGCGAAGTTATCAACAGACCCATAAGATACATTCGCATCATCATGAGCAAAAACTTCTGCAATAATGTTGGAAACATTTTCTTGTTCTGTATTATGTGAAATGTAGTTCTCTACAAATGTAAGTTCACTATCTTTATCAGCTACGATTAGCACATGGTTAAACAGTGCTGAAGATTCATTTTCTTGCCAGAAGATCGATTGAATAGGCTCTTCAACTTTAACTCCTTCAGGCACGTATACAAATACTCCTCCATTCAAGTATGCAGCATGTAGAGCTGTTAAGCGGTGCTCATCTACAGCAACTGCCTCTTTCATGAAGTATTTTTCTACAAGATCACTATGATCTTTCATCGCTGTAAAAATATCAGTGAAAATAACACCTTTCTCTTGTAAATCTTTGCTTAACGTTGAGAATGCAACAGTTCCGTTTTGTTGAATGTGAATGTTGCTAGGTACATTATCTTGATCAATGAAGTCTTGTAATTCATTTGGCAATTCTTCTAAAGATGAAATCGTACTTCCTTCTGCCCCGAGCTCGAAGTTTGTAAAATTCCAACGACGAATGTTCGTTTTGTCTGGCTCAGGCATGTTCAGATCATGAGCTTGATCAAAAGCTTGAAGGCGTAATGACTTCATCCATTCTGGTTCATCTTTCTTATTTGAAAACGATGTTACATAATCTTTATCATATGGAAACTTTGTTTTTACAGTCATTTAACTACCCCTCCTACCTAATTACGCTTTTTGACCTACTGTTTCATCTTCAATTCCTAATTCCTCTTTGATCCACTCGTACCCTTCAGCTTCAAGTTTTTGTGCTAAATCTGCACCACCTGATTTAACGATACGTCCTTGCATCATTACGTGTACGAAATCTGGAGTAATGTAGTTCAGTAAACGTTGGTAGTGTGTAATGATTAAGCACCCTAACCCAGTTTCTTCACGTACATTATTGATACTATCGGAAACAACCTTAAGCGCGTCAATATCTAGACCCGAGTCAATCTCGTCTAAAATTGCGATTTCTGGTTGTAGCATTTTCAATTGTAAAATTTCGTTTCTCTTCTTCTCTCCACCTGAGAAACCTTCGTTTAAGTAACGTTGTGCCATATTTTGATCAATATCTAGTTCATCTAATGCATTATCCATTGTTTTAATGAATTGCATTAAAGGAATACCGTCATCTTCATCACGGCGTGCGTTAATAGAAGAACGTAAGAAATCAGATGTTGTTACACCACTAATTTCACTTGGATATTGCATAGCTAAAAATAGACCAGCACGTGCACGCTCATCTACTTCCATTTCTAGTACGTCTTCACCATTTAGTAGGATGCTTCCTTGTGTTATTTCATAAGATGGGTGTCCCATAACAGCTGAAGCAAGTGTTGACTTCCCAGTTCCGTTTGGCCCCATTACTGCGTGGAACTCCCCACTTTTAATCGTAAGGTTCACACCTTTTAATATTTCATTGTCTTCAATTTTTACATGAAGATCCTTAATTTCTAATGTTGTTTCTGACATATCAATACCTCCAAATACTTTTTTATAGTGACTAAGAATAATCAAATGTGTTAAACAAATGAACCATTCTCAATTTATTCTCATTACAATCTTAAATCATTTCCAATTTATTATCAACTCATAAGACTGCACGAATCCTTTCATCTATAAGTCATTTGACTCCTTACATGTGGGGTAAAATAAAAGGGTTCATGTGTTAATGAATATATCTTTTGTATGATCCCTAGCACACACATCCTATTCATTCATGCTGTCATTCTTTATGTCGATTTTAAACGATATATGGGAATAAAATAAGGATGTTCAGGAAAGATACACTGCTTTTTTATTAGAAACAATTTAAGGAAATTACTCCACACCTATTCATGATAACATATAGAATTTATCGGGCAAGTCGCTGAAACATTAAGTTTACCGGATATTTTTCAATACATGATACCTTTTTACATCTACCTCTTTTTATCGTACATATCGAACTTCTCTCACAATATTCCTTCATATTTAATTATCAAATAGATTTCTTACTGAAAATACTGTGGAAAATAAGTATGTACATATGTATACATGTGAGCAACTGAATGGAATGTATAAATCTTCTCTTGTACAACATGATCTACAACAATCAGCAGACAAGGCACACTTTCAATTTGATGCTCTTGCATAAATTCTGGCTCTATGGACGCATTCATTTCAGCAAATAATGACTTGCCATGAATGTCTTCAATGGTTTCAAGAATATTTCGTGCTAAGTGACACGTTCCACAAAAGGGAGAATAAATATAAAGTAAATAGGATCCTTCTTCTTGTATTTCTGTAGTAAATGGTTGCACAAACATCACCTTTTAATCGTATTCGTTTTCTTATACTACAAAAAGCGACTGTCCACTGCAATATTTTGGCTCAATAATGCATAGGCGATTTCATCTAATGGAGCTATTTCAACTTCTTTGTAGTCGCTACTGACACGAATATGATGGGCGTGAGGTAATTCGCGTGCAAGTTCTTTTCGTAATTCTAATCCTGAGTCATCTTCATCTACAAAGATATACACATCTCGATGATCCAGGTCATACCTATCTAATAACTCATCAAAATATGAAATGCTAAACGTACCATATGTACAAATGATATCTACTTCTTCGTCTATGACACGTTTGATTTGTTGCCTGTCTGACTTCCCCTCTACGATAATGATCTTTTTATAATGCAATTAGAATCACCAACTTTTTCATTGTCCTGCTTGTTTCAGTGTAGACATTCATCCAGAAATTAATTCCATTTACCATTTAAAAAGCTGACTTTCTTAGCTCTAAGAAAGTCAGCTTTCATCACGTATTAGTCTTCAATAAATTCCTGATATCCTTCATCTGAGAGCAAGTCGTCAAATTCTGATGTGTCTGAAGGCTCAATAACGATCATCCATGCATTTTCATATGGAGATTCGTTTACAAACTCTGGGTTATCCTCTAACTCCTCATTTACTTCCACTACTGTACCACTTAAAGGTGCATACAATTCGGAAACTGTTTTAACAGATTCTACACTTCCAAAAGAATCATCCGCTTCGATTTCGTCTCCAACCTCTGGTAATTCAACAAAAACAATATCACCAAGCTCAGATTGGGCAAAATCAGTAATTCCAATACGAACTTTATCGCCTTCTTTTTTCACCCACTCGTGTTCTTCTGAATAAAGTAAATCCTTAGGTAAACTCATAAGACCCCTCCATTGCAATATCATAAATTTTATAAAGTAATATTATGTACACGCATGAATTTCATGATGCATCCGAATTGCTGCCTCGCTCAATATGATTGTTCCCAGTATATTGGAACTATTATAGTGACTTGCGAACAATGTTTCGATAACTATACAATCCATGTACATATAATATTACGATGATAACCAAGTTTTAGCAAATTCCTCTTCTTTAAAACCAACTGTTACTTTTTCACCATCTGTAAGAATTGGACGCTTGATAAGCATTCCATCAGATGCAAGGTAAGAAGCCATTTCATCTGTTGAAGCATCTTTAATCTTATCTTTCATATGTTGCTCACGGTATACTTTTCCACTTGTATTAAAAAACTTACGAGGTGCTAGATTACTTTTTTGGATGAAGTCAAGCAATGTTTCCTTGCTAGGTGTCTCTTCTACGATATGAACGGGCGTGTAATCTAGCTCATGTTCATCTAACCACTTTTTTGCTTTTTTGCATGTCCCACAATTGGGGTACCAATAAAACGTTAATGACAACTCATGACCTCCTTTATATACCTTTCTTATAGTATAGCAAATTATTACACGATAATCGAAACAATATGTATTTACAGGGATTAATTCCTTTTTTGGACAATTTATACATACATGAGTGAATGTCATAATCTGTATTTTATAGGGATGGAACAAATCAAACTTGTATCTCCCAAAATACGAATAACATTCTAATGTAGCGTAGGAAATATACGGAGACTCCCGCGGGAAAGCGAAGTATATTTGCAGGAGCGGGTAATTCCACTTGTTACATTAAAATGTTCGTATTTGGGTTAACTTTAAATCTTTTATCCCACCCTCTATTTTGGGTCATTATGAAACTCTCTCACATGTAAAAAGCTGAGACAATGAAAAAAATGTCTCAGCTTTTATATCAATCCTTACCTTACACAACATACTTCTCTTCTTTAATAATACGTTCAGCAATTTCACGCTTTATTGCTACGACATTTTTCGGATTGTATCTAGACAACCTTCTTAATGAAGAAAGCATCATTCGTAATTCATCTCCTTGTTCAACAGTTACAAGGATTTCTTTCGCTTTGTTTTCAATGCGAATAAATGCTTCTTGTACATATACTTCTGTATACAATTTCTTCAAGGATTCTTTCTCTTCATCAGCCGCTTGAATTGCTTTGTCTGTACGCAAAATAGCTGACTCCATATTGTATACTTCGCCAATCATATCTGCTAAGTTAGCGAGTACTTCTTGTTCTTCTTCAATTTTAGTTCCGAATTTTTGCGCTGCTAAACCAGCTCCAAGTAGCACAATTTTCTTCGCATTTTTAAGTAAATGATATTCTTCATGCAATCCTTCAGAACTTACTTCCTCAGGCATCATCGTCATAATTTCTTCTTGTAGTTTCATAGCTGCATCAAACAAAGGTAATTCACCTTTAATGGCTTTTTTCAGCAATGTACCTGGAACAAGAAGTCGGTTAATTTCATTCGTTCCTTCAAAGATACGGTTAATACGTGAGTCGCGGTAGTTTCGCTCTACTTCATACTCTTCCATAAATCCATATCCTCCATGAATTTGAACCGCTTCATCCGTTGCACGATCTAGTAGTTCTGTTGCCATATATTTATTCATCGAACATTCGATTTGATATTCAGCAATAGCTTTTGCATATTCTTTCCCGTCTTGCTTTTGCTCTTCTGTTAGCGCGCTGAGACGTTGTTCAAATAATCCCACCGTCCGGTACACAGAGCTTTCATTCGCGTAAATATCTGTAGCCATAGTACCTAGTTTTTCTTTCGTTAAGTTAAACTGAGAAATCGGTGTGGAGAATTGTTCACGCTCATTGGCATATGACGTTGCTAAATGAAGGGAGCGCTTTGAACCTCCAACTCCACCAATAGCCAATTTGTATCGCCCAACGTTTAAGATATTAAAGGCAATAATGTGTCCTCGACCTTGTTCACCAAGTAGATTTTCAACAGGTACTTCAGCATCTTCTAATATGAGGGTACGTGTAGAGGAACTCTTAATTCCCATCTTTTTCTCCTCTGCTCCTGTAGAAACCCCTGGATAATCTCTTTCAACAATAAATGCAGAGAAGTCTTCTCCATTAATTTTTGCATATACAATAAACACATCTGCAAAAGCGGAGTTAGTAATCCACTGTTTCTCTCCATTTAAAATATAGTGCGTACCTTCATCATTTAATACTGCTGTTGTCTTTGCACTCATAGCATCAGATCCTGAAGAAGGTTCTGTTAATGCATACGCTGCAATTTTTTCAGCCGTTGCAAGGGAAGGTAAATATTGTTTCTTCTGAGCATCTGTTCCAAAAAACACAATTGGAAGTGATCCAATTCCAACATGTGCCCCATGTGTGACTGAAAATCCACCTGCACGTGACATTTTCTCTGTAATTAATGATGAACTGATTGTATCTAACCCTAGTCCACCGTAAGCTTCAGGAATATCCGCACTTAATAGTCCGATTTCTCCAGCTTTTTTAAGTAAATTCACTGAATGCTCAAATTCATGATTTTCTAATTTATCCACATGTTGCAATACTTCACGTTCCACATATTCTTGTGTTGTTCGTGCAATCATATCATGCTCTTCTGTAAAATCTTCTGGAGTAATAACATCTTCCGGTTGTAAATCTTCTGTTAAAAAACTACCACCTAAAATATCTTTTTTAGCCGTTTCACTCATCATTGGTTCCCCCTTATAAATTTATCCTTCGATTAATTCAAATACTCCAGCGGCTCCCATTCCGCCACCAATACACATAGAAACAACTCCATATTTTACATTTCTACGTTTCATTTCGTGCATTAAACTAACGGTTAACTTTGTACCTGTACATCCAAGTGGGTGCCCTAAAGCAATAGCACCACCATTGACATTCACTTTTTCTTTATCAAGCTCAAGGGTGTTGATAACGTGCAATGCTTGAGAAGCAAATGCCTCGTTTAATTCAAATAAACCAACATCATCTTTAGAAATTCCAGCAATTTCAAGGGCTTTAGGGATTGCTTCAACAGGTCCTACACCCATAATTTCAGGTGCGACCCCTGCAACTGCAAATGATTTAAAGCGAACAAGTGGCGTAAGTCCTCTCTTTTTTGCCTCTTCATGTTCCATTACTAACACACTTGCTGCTCCGTCACTCATTTGTGAAGCATTTCCTGCTGTAACGGACCCTCCCATTGCAAAGGCTGGTCGTAACGTAGAGAGCACTTCAGCATTTGTTCCAGGTCGTACGCCTTCGTCTTTATCAATCGTCTTCTTCTCTTCGGTTACTTTCTGGTCATCACCGATAAATCGTTTCGTAATTTCTACCGGGACAATTTCTTCGTCAAATTTCCCTTCTTGTATTGCTTGTGTAGCTCTAGCATGACTTTCAACTGCAAAGGCATCTTGATCTTCACGACTGATGGAAAATCGATTCGCTACCTCTTCAGCTGTATGACCCATCGTCATATAATATTCTGGTGCTTCATCTACAAGTGTTGGGTTTGGCTTAATCACATGTCCTCCCATTGGAATAAGACTCATGGATTCCGCTCCGCCAGCAATGACTGCTTGACTATGTCCTAGCATAATTCTTTCTGCTGCATATGCAATACTTTGCAAGCCAGAAGCACAATATCGATTAATTGTAATTCCTGGCACTTGTTCATCTAGTCCAGCTAACCCAGCAATATTTCTTGCCATGTTCATTCCTTGCTCTGCTTCTGGCATCGCACAACCAATAATAACGTCATCAATCGGTCCGTCATAATCATTGGCACGACGTAATGTTTCTTTAATGGCTGTTGCTGCTAAATCATCTGGTCTTGTTTGTGCAAAAGATCCTCTATTTGCTTGCGTAACCGGTGTTCGTACACCTGCTACAATTACCGCTTCTTTCATTCAAACCATTCCTCCTTCGACCATTTCTTTAAACATATATACATGTATCTTCTTAGTAGTTGAATGTATTTCTACATACGTTTTTTTAATCTACTACTCCAACATGTCGTTTAGCTACATCCGTTAAAACTACACGTTGGTTCGATGAAGCTCGTTTTTATTCATTATGAAACACATTTAGTTCCGTAACGGCTTTCCTTTTAACAACATGTGCTGCATTCGTGCTTGCGTCAGTGGCTCACCGATTAAGCTTAGGAAAGCTTCTCTTTCTAGATCAAGCATGACCTGCTCATCAATCCACGTTCCTTCTTGTACACGTCCACCAGATAACACATAGGCTAATTTTTCAGCAATTTTCACGTCATGATCGGATACATAATTCCCATATGCTAATCCTTTTGCACCTAGTTTCATAGCTGCATATCCAGCATTTCCAACAACTTGAATTTTCTCTTTTGCTAACGGCTTATATCCTGCTGTATGCAGTGCTAATACTTGTTGCTTAGCATCATACAATTGATGATCTGGATGTACTGAAATACGGTCATTACGATCTAAATAACCATTTTCTCGTGCTTCATCTGCGGAAGTAGACACTTTTGCCATCGCAACTTTTTCAAATACATCATTGGCAACATCAAGTAAATTCACCTTTACATCTCTTGGAATATTCCGGAGTTGCTTTTGATACAGTTCTTTCGTTCCACCACCACCAGGAATGAGGCCAACACCGAATTCAACAAGTCCCATATATGTCTCACTAGATGCTTGGATCGATGCAGCAGGTAATGAAATCTCTGCTCCTCCACCTAACGTCATTTGATATGGTGCGACGACTACTGGTTTTTCGCTATATTTAATATTTAACGTTGTTTGTTGGAATCTGCGCACAACCATTTCTAGTTCAAAAAAGTTATCATCTTGAGCTTCCATAAGCATCAAGGCTAAATTTGCACCGAGACAGAAGTTTCGACCTTTGCTTCCAATGATCAATCCAACAAAATCTGAGTTATTTACTTTTTCAATCGCTTCATCCACCATTTGCATAAAATCGAGTCCAATAACGTTATTTGGCGCATGGAAATCTAGTAAGGCGACACCGTCTCCCATATCGATTAATGTGGAACTATTGTTAGACTTCATTGGTTTTTGTTCTTTTGTTAGACGAGCTACATCAATATTCTTCTCATCTACCGGGATAGGTTCGTATTTTCCATGATGATAGAAAGATGGGACCCCGTCTACTTCTTTATAAAAGGCGTCGTTTCCTTCTTCAATCATATCTTCCATCCAAGAAGGAATTTTGTTTCCTGCTTGTTTCATCGTTTCAACAGACTTCTCTAATCCTAGCGTATCCCATATTTCAAATGGTCCTTGTTTCCATCCGAATCCCCACTTCATTGCGTTGTCAATCGACACGATATCCTCAGCAATATCATAGGCGATTTCCGCTGTATAAAGGAGAACATCTGTAAGCATTGTATGGATGAATACTCCTGCTGGATCTTTCTCTGTATAGTAAAGCGTTTTCATCTTGTTTGCAGAACCTTTTACTTGAGATACCATTTCCGTTGCTTTTGTACGCAACTTATCTTGTTTCTCATCATACTCCATCGTTTCAGGATTTAATTGGTAAATGACACTGCCTTCTTGACCTTTCACCTTCTTGTAAAACCCTTTGCCACTTTTAGCTCCAAACATCTTTTTCTCAACCATCTCTTGCATAAATGTTGGAACTTCAAAAGCTTCTTTTTCAGCACCTTCTACCTTGTTATACACATTATTCGCTACATCGATAAATGTATCTAATCCGACAACATCTAGCGTACGGAATGTAGCACTTTTCGGTCTACCGATCATCGTACCTGTAATTGAATCAATCTCTCCAATGGTTAAATGTTGATTTAACATTTCTCTTACAGAAACGAGTAATCCATATGTTCCAATTCTGTTAGCAATAAAGTTCGGTGTGTCTTTTGCTGCGACGACTCCTTTTCCTAACACATCACTTACAAAAGTTTCCATAAACTCTTTTACATCATCTTTTGTATGTGACGTTGGAATGACTTCGAGTAAGTGTAAATATCTAGGTGGATTGAAAAAGTGTGTTCCTAGGAAATGAGCTTTTAAATCGTCTGAAACTTCTTCCACCATGTCTTCTACAGAAATTCCTGAAGTGTTAGAACTCACAATCGTTCCTTCTTTTCGATGTTCATCAATTGTAGCAAGTACTTGTTTTTTAACGTCCAGTCGCTCTACGACCACCTCAATAATCCAATCTACATCCCCAAGTTTGTCTACATCATCTTCTAGATTTCCTACTTCGATAAGTGACAAACTATCCTTTGTTGTAATTGGGGAAGGCTTTTGTTTCTTTAACGCATCCTTACTTCTTTGAGCGTTCCTGTTACGTACTACTTTATCTGTTAATTGAAGACCGCTCTTCTCTTCTTTTTCCGTTAATTCTTTTGGGACAACGTCAAGCATCAATGTCGGTATGCCATTATTCGCTAAATGGGCCGCAATTCCTGAACCCATAACACCTGAGCCAATCACCGCTGCTCTCTTTACTTGATACTTCATTTTTTTCCTCCTCACATCATTTGAATGAACCATCATTCATTTTTATATTAAAAAAATATATGAATGGATCAATTTCTTACAAAAGCGACCATCCCATTATATAGAAGCTCATATAATGATGCATGCGTGATAAAGAAATTGATCAGAGTACTTGTTCATTCTTACTATAAATGACTTTCGGATATTTTTCAAATTAAATGTAAGCGCTTTTTTAATTTCCTTAAAATAAAGACCCGTTTTTCATCCTCATTCGGAATGATTCTTATTTACAAATCGGAACCATTCCGATATAATGCAATGTATGCGAGAAAGGAGCTATGTAGAATGAAGTTTTTTCGCCTCTTTATTCCTATCATCATCTTGGTTGGATTTATGGTCGGATGTCAATCCCCTGCTGAGAAAGATAACAATCATGATGATATTCACATATATACGTCTATTTATCCAATTCAATTTATTATTGAAGGACTTGTTGGGGACTTTGCTCACGTACAAACGGTATACCCTCCTGGAGTTGATGCACATACATATGAACCTAGTACAAAAGATATGATTGATATTTCAAGTAGCATAGCGTTCATTTATTTAGGTGCGGGCATGGAAAGTTTTGCAGAAACAACTGTCGAAGCACTAGCATCTAGTGACGTGGAATTTATCGAAATCGGCGAACACGAGGAATTATTCGCTCATGCAGATGATCATGATCATCATGACCATGATGGACACGACCACGGTGACTTAGATCCTCATATTTGGTTTGACCCAGAGCGTATGATCCAAGTTTCCGAACTAATGAAAGAGGAAATGATACATTTATTCCCAGAAGAAACAACCACGATTGAAGAAAATTATGCACAGATGAAAGAATCCTTCAATGCACTAGATAAACAATATGCGGATTCCCTGCTTCCTAAAAAGAATAAAAAAATGATTGTGTCTCACGCTGCTTATGGCTATTGGGAAGAACGATATGGTATTGAGCAAATTCCTATTAGTGGAATATCAGCAAGCGAAGAGCCTTCTCAAAAAGAGTTGGCACAATTAATCGAGCGTGCGAACGAGGAACATATGACATATATTTTCTTTGAACAAAATACGTCCAATAAAATTGCTACTATTATTCAAGAACATTTACATGCAACACCGTTATACATTCATAATTTAGAAGTGCTTACAGAAGAAGATATTGCAAACAATGAAGATTACCTTACTTTAATGGAAAGAAATATACACGTATTAGATGAAGGTATTCAGTAGAGAGGTGAAATATATATGGGTGAACCAGTCGTATCCGTCAAACACGTGAACTTTTCATACGGAAATAAAGCTATTTTAAAAGACATTCAGTTAGATATTCAAAAAGGTTCTTTCTTAGGTCTTGTAGGCCCTAATGGTGGTGGGAAAACTACCCTCATACAATTAATTCTTGGTCTCTTACCTCCTGATGAAGGAGAAATCAGGATTTTAGGTCAACCGATTAAACATTTTAAACAATGGAACCGCATTGGCTTTGTGTCACAAAAAGCAAATAGCTTTAATAAAGGTTTCCCTGCAACAGTCTTTGAAGTCGTTGCTATGGGGCTTACTTCTAAAATAGGGTATTTCCGATTTTTCAAAAAACATCATAAAGAAAAAGTAATCCATGCCTTAACGCAAGTAAATATGGAAGGATTTGCCAATCAAAATATCGGAAACTTATCAGGTGGGCAACAGCAACGTGTATTTATTGCAAGAGCTCTTGTTGGCGATCCTGAATTGATTATTTTAGATGAACCAACTGTAGGAGTGGATTATAAAAATGTCCAACGCTTTTACGAACTATTACACACATTAAACACGAAAGATAACATTACCTTATTACTCGTCACACACGATACAGGAGTCATGACAAAGTTTGCGACAGATGTTGCATGTCTCAATCAAACCTTACATTTCCACGGGGATTCTGAAGCATATACCTCTCTTTCAGATGAGGATTTATCAGATATATACGGTCACCCTGTCAATGTAATCGTCCATGACCATTAAAGGGAGGTAAAAGGATGATCGAACACTTTTTACAATTTGACTTTTTACGTCATACATTTTATACAAGCATACTTATCGGTCTTATCGCACCATTACTTGGAACATTTTTAGTCGTTCGTCGCCTCTCTTTACTAGCGGATGCGTTATCCCACGTAACATTAGCAGGAATTGCATTTGGGTTATTCATTGAAAAGAGATATGCGGGTGTATGGATCACACCGATTCAAAGTGGAATGATTTTCTCCGTTGTTGGATCCTTATGCATTGAAAAATTACGTTCTATTTATAAAGCGTATCAAGAAATTGGAATTCCGATTATTTTATCTGGTGGGGTTGGATTAAGTGTTATTTTTATTGCCCTAGCAAACGGGTTTAATACAGATTTGTTTAACTATTTATTCGGATCCGTATCAGCTGTAAGTCGCGTGGATTTTCTAACGATCCTTTTTATATCGATTGGAGTAGTGATCACGTTATTTTTCTTTTACAAGGAATTACTAACACTTTCCTTTGATGAAGAATATGCATCTGTCTCAGGACTTCATTCAAAACGGATACACTTTTTATTTATCATTTTAATAGCATTTGTCATTGCAGCATCGATTCGAATTGTTGGCGTGTTACTCGTCTCTGCATTAATGACGTTACCTGTTGCAGCTGCTCTAAGGTTTGCGAAAAGCTTTAAACAACTGATTGTATACTCCGTTATTTTCGGAGAAATTGCAGTTGTCGCAGGACTTATTTCAGGATATTATATGAGTATACCTCCTGGTGGTACGATTGTTATGCTATCTATTATCGTTTTAATCGGTTCCATTGTGATACAAAAAAGATTCACAAAACGATCACGAAAGGAGCATGTATAATGGACGTTCAACGAGCCATTCAATTATTACAACATGAAGGTTATAAAGTTACGAAACCTAGAGAAAATATGCTTCAATACTTTGAATTAGAAGATGGGTATCGTACTGCAAAAGATTTCATGGCATTTACTGAAGGAAATTATGAATCTATGAGTTTTGATACGGTCTACCGAAACTTACATTTATATCATTATCTTGGGATTTTGGAAGCTACAGAACTGGATGGAGAAAAACATTTCCGCATGAATTGTATGTCAGATCATCATCACCATTTTATTTGTAAGGATTGTGGCGGCACGAAAAAAATCCCGATTTGTCCAATGGATGAAATCGAAAAGATACTCACAAATTATGAAATTGAAGGTCACAAACTAGAAGTGTATGGAGTATGTCCTTTATGCAAAAGCGCTTAGAACATCCCCTTCTCGTTCCTATATATATCGGACTTTTTGGAGCAATTGGAGCCGCTGTTCGCAGTGGGATCACACATATGTTTTCTCAGTATAGTATGTTTCCAGTAGGTACATGGATCATTAATACGGTTGGCTCCTTTTTATTAAGTATTATGTTTTTTCGTCCATCTATGAGAGATGCTATTCCGCCAACGATCTTTACAGCGATAACCGTTGGCGGAATTGGTTCCTTTACTACATTTTCCACGGTTACCGTAGAGACAGTAGAATTATTCGCCGGTGAACCACTTCTAGCTTCTGTATATATGCTCGGTAGTATTTTCACTAGTGTTTGTGCATGTTTCATCGGCTATCTCCTAGTAAAGGAGCGGGCCTAATATGATCCTATTCGCAACTGCTGCAGGCGGATTTCTCGGTAGTATTGCTCGCTATTATTGCTCGTTATTTTTTAAGAAACCCGGAGTCAACACGTGGATGGTCAATGTGCTAGGTTCCATTCTTCTCGGAATCATTACGCGAATGTTCGTGCAAGACGATCTTTCACTCATACTCTTTTCCTTTATTGGTGTGGGGTTTTGTGGGGCATTTACCACTTTTTCTACATTTGGATATGAGACTACGCAATTTATCTTACAAAAAAGATATGTACGTGCTTTTGGATATGTAAGTACAATGATTATTGTCTCGTTTAGTATGGTGTACTTCATCGTAACCTTTTAATTGAAAAAAAAGCACAGAACAGTGATGCATACATCCAATTCTTACACATGTCACCATTGGATCACCATTCACTTCTGTGCTTTTTTAAGTATTCCTAGATCGTCCTAAGATGATTTCTTACGTTGTTTTCTCTTTTCTTCTACAATCATATTCATTTTTTGTTTGAGTTCTTCTGCCTCTTCTTTCGTACCTTCAAAAGTTCCGTATCTGACCCGTTGATACACGTTAAAATCAATATCCCAATCCATTCGACAGATCCACTCCTCAAGGGTTTCATCTTGTTTTCTACCGTCATCTGTCTGACTCATCGTCTTTTCAAATTGAAGCATTCTTTTACGCACGTAATCTTTTGGTTGAGGAAACAATCCTTTCAATCGGTCTCTCCAGGACCTTTTCTCTTTTTCAACGCCTTCAATATGTTCATATGACACGTGTTCTTCCGTGAATGTTCTTCGATTAAATGACTTCTTCATTAAACGTATAATCAAGCGAATGATAAAATAAGCTGCAATGACAGAAATAGCGATGAATATCCAAGTAAACGCGTGCTCAATAAGTGTTTCTGAGTCGTCATAAAACTCCGGAGTTTCCTCTCCCAGATTTGATTCTATTTCTTCCTCTTCAGCATCTTCAGGCTCTGGAATTGGAATCAAACTAATTACATATACGAGAAAACTTCCGATCTGTGCAAGGATGGTTGTTATCATCCCCCAAACAAATCCTATGGCTGCCCGAACCCAATTAAATGAAAAATATATGGCAGTAATGGCGACTACAATGACGCCTAACATACTTGTTAAGAACCATGTACTTCTGCTTTTTCGGTCTTCTTTTGGTAACACAGTCATATTTCGTAGGATATTTCCGGTAATTAATAGTACCAATGAAATAACAACAAACATAATAAAAGACGTATCATGAATGAATAACGGAATAATGATGGATGCAATTAAAATAATGCGTAAATAAAAGCCTTCATTTTCTAACTTGTGCTCTCTCCGAAGGGAAATCGCACTATTCGTAAGAAGCACCGCAAAAACAATACTTATCCACAGTGGGTAGGAAAGTATATAAAAAACTCCCCCTAACACTGGAGTCATAATTAAATATGGTACATAGCTTGTAACCCGGTGTAACAAAATGACATAGATACATGTAAGTATACAAACAATAGCACTATAGCTAAGATAAGGAATTACATCATAGTAATAATGAAATATTGGAATCGATAAAAATAAGATGATGATAGCCTCAGCAATGAAGTGATATGCGTAAGTAATGGTCATAAAGTTACGTTGCACGAGTAATCACTTCCTTCGTTAACTTTTTCAAGTCCCCATTTTCATCAATATGTAAAATAGATTTATGAGAACCAACAATATTTTGTAAGATTCCATATTCATTTTCAGACAGTTGTCCAATATATACAATCGTATGTGCCCGTGCTAATTGATCGCGAACAGTCATCAACACTTGCGTCATACGAGAAGTGATTCCGTGTCGATCAATTCGGGCAAGAATATCTAATGACTGTATATAATGCGCATTTCCCTCTCCTTGTTTCTGATAAATAAAAGGAGTATTCCCTAGCTTTCTTGCATTCACAACCATTTCATAAGGTAATCCTTGTTGATGGATATCCTGAAGCAAAAAGGCCGTGTACGAAAGGAAGTCTTCCATTACATCAAGACGTAAATCCGTTACAGTAAGGTTTACTAGAATAAAAAACGAACGATCGATTACACGCTCAAATTCATTTGTTTGCAATTCCCCCGTTTTTACAGAAGCATTCCAATTGATCCGGTGAAACGGATCTGTGGAAACATAATCTCTTGTCCCAATCATACTCTGGATATCTTCATAAGGTGAAAAACGAACCCGTTGCTCCCCAGGTAAATCATGTCTTAATTGCTGGATTCCATGAACTTCTTTCATTTCAGGAAAAACAACAATTTCTTGATGCAAATAGGGTGAGTAGGTTAATTCTACGAAATCAAAGTTAATTAAATGTGGAAAACGATATTTCAATTGATAGATACGAGCAACTCCACGCTTTTCTGTGTGCAATTGTACGTGAATTCTTGTTTTTCGCTTTCCCATAATTGATGTAGGAATTTTTATATGGGAGCGTTCACCTGTCTCCGCATGTTCATGAACAGTTGTTGAAACTACGTCATTTATAGATACTTCTAGCATTCCATTAATATAGGGTAAAATTGATCGATTTGAGATAAGTAACTCTAATGCAATGTCTTCTCCAGGATAAGCACGTACAATGGTCCGTTTATTTTCTACATCTAACTTTTCCCCTACTGAACGTTGATATAATTCCGAAAATATAAAATAGACGACAAATATTCCTACAATAACGAACAATAAAGGCTTTTTCATAATGAAACTAATGAAGGAGATACCTAGAATCCCGACAATGATATAATCGAGATTTTTGTGCGTATCTAACTGAAAGTATTTTTTCCAATTCATTGTTTTGTCGCCTCAAACTCCACTGGGACATCACAATCTCGCATAATTTCTTCCACAACTTGATCGACTGTTTTTCTCATTTCTCCTTCCATCGTTAAAATGAGACGATGTGCAAAAACATATGGAATGAGTTGTTTGACATCTTCAGGTGTTACATATGATCGATCATTAAGTAGTGCTCGTGCTTGTGCAGCTCGCATACAAGCAAGCATTCCTCTTGGACTAATTCCAATTGCAATATCCGGATGTTCTCGACTTTTGTGGATCAACTGGACAATATATGTATAGACCGGATCTGAGATTTCTATATCTTTTAATGTATTTTGCCACTTAACGACCTCCTCTGTAGTCACTTGAGGTTTTAAAGTGTCAAATGGATCTGCATTACGATACGTCGCTAATAAATGTAAATCTTCTTCCATCGTTGGATAATCAATTTTTATCTTGAATAAGAAGCGATCTAGCTGTGCTTCAGGTAATGGGAATGTTCCATAACTGCTTTCAACTGGGTTTTGTGTAGCAATGACAATAAAAGGTCGGTCCACTTCAATTGTTTCACTATCAATAGTTGTTTGTCTCTCTTCCATCACTTCTAGCAAACTTGATTGTGTCTTAGGTGTTGCTCGGTTAATCTCATCTGCTAACAACACATTCGTCACAACAGGACCTACACGAAGCTCAAAATCTTCTGTCTTCGGATTATAAAAACGAATACCTGTTATATCACTCGGCAGTACGTCAGGTGTACACTGAATACGACTGAAATCTCCTTCAATGACTTTCGCAAAACTTTTTGCTAATTTCGTTTTTCCTGTTCCTGGAACACTTTCAAATAACACATGTCCTTCTGCAAGTAATGCTATCCACATTAAATCAATGACTTCTTCATTTCCTAAAATAACTTCTTGCATTGCTTGTTTTGCCTTTTGTAAAGACTTCATACCCTTCACCTATCCTTTTATCTTTATAATGATAACTCCAATATAGATAACGCTTTCATTTATGCGAATACAACTATCCTACCATATATTGCTATTGCTCGAAACTTTCTTGTTAAAAAGAAGACACAGAGTAGTGTCTTCTTTTGATTCTTTCCATTCAATCATGATTATTTTCTCACGTACAAGCCTTCATGAATAAATGTATTTATACTATTTCGATCAGATGGTTCTTCACGCGCTTGTAAAGCTTCTGGCAATGTATCTTTATCGCCTTGATAGCCTGCCGCAACAATTGCTAATACTTCGTGTCCATCCGGAATTTGTAGTGTTTCTTTTGCTTTATCTCGATCGAATCCGCCCATGCCATGTGTAATGAGTCCTTGGCGTCTTGCTTCTAACGCTAAAAACCCCCAAGCAGTTCCAGTATCAAATGCATATGTAGGATTGACACTATCACTATCTTCTGACCATCGTTTATGAGCTACAATGGCAATTAACACTGGTGCTTTTTTACACCAAATGGTATTGCCGTCATTGATAAAGGTTAAAAATGTATCTCGGTCTTCTTTTTCTGTGGCATACACGAATCTCCACGGTTGTTTATTTGCTGCAGATGGAGCCCATCTAGCTGCTTCAAATAGACTAAACAATACTTCTTTATCCACCTTTTTATCTGAAAATGCCCTAGGTGACCATCTCTCAATATACGTATCATCAATCGGATAGGCAGCTTTTCTGTTTGATGTTCCCTTTGCCATTGTATCGTCCTCCTTCAAAATATCCAACAACTACTACATGGATTATCATATGTGTTTCAACAGTTACATGCAAATAGTACGGTTTAATCGGAGCTATGAATTTCATAATGGCCAAAAATAGCTACCTCACTCGAACATAGAGTTTCAAACGACTTAACGGAACTACATGTTGTATGAACGTAGCATAACATACGTATGATGACATTCATTAAATCCTTTAAAAATGTGCACCAAAAAACCGTACTTATCAAAAGTACGGTTTAAAGTGATTAATTGATACGACGAACGTGTCCTTTGAATGCTGAGTTCCAATAACTATTTGAGTTAACATTAACAATTGCAACTCCTGTAGATGATTGTGATCCAATAAAGTTTCCATTTCCAAGATAAATACCGACATGACCATCAACTTGTCCACCTGGGTTCGTAAAGAAAATTAAATCTCCCGGTTGTGCCTCAGAATATGATACCTTCGTTCCTAATGTACGTAATGAACGGGTATTTGATGGAATACTCTTGCCTGATTGACCATACGCCCAAGAAACAAATCCTGAACAGTCAAATCCACCTGGACTCTTACCACCTAATACATAACGGTTAGGAACACTTAATTGACTTTTTGCTGCTTGAATCGCTGAACTTGATCCACCACTTGATGCTGGTGTGTTTTTTGGTTGTTCGTCAGACATAGTAGAGACATTTCCATTGCTACTGTTATTTCCGCTACTTTGACTGCTCTCATTACTAGTTTCAGTAGAAGCTACTACTGGTGCAGGATTGCGTGCTTCTGTTAACTGGCGAGCAACTTGTGCTTCTAATGAAGATAAGTCACTATCTTCTGTTTCTAATTTTGCAACTGTTTTCTTTAACTTTTTCTCTTGTTTCTTTAATTCTTTTTCATTTTCTTTGTTTGCATCTTTTTGTCCTTTTATAACAACTTTCATTTCAACTAAATCTTCTTTTAGTTCTTCTTGTTCTGTAAGTTTTTCTTCAACTTCCCCTTGAACAACTGCAACTTTTTCTTTATCTTCTTCTAAGTCTTCCATTAATTGTTGGTCTGAGTTTGTAATTTTTGTAACTGCAGAAACTCTACTAATGAAATCTCCGAAACTATCTGATCCAAATAGAACATCGAGAAAGCTAATGTTCCCACCATTTTGTTGGTAAGATGAAATACGGTCTTTCAAAATGTTGTTACGCTTCTCAATACTAGCTTCTAGTTCTTCAATTTCATTTTCTAAAGCTACAATTTCTTCTTCATACGTTTCGATTGTTTCTTCTGTTTCGTTGAGCACTAGATTGTTTTCTTCTTGAGCTTTATTAAGTTCTTTAATCTCATGCTTTAATTCTTCGAGGTCTATGAGGATGTCAGCAATTTCTGCATCAGCTTTGGATAGATCCTTTTTAATACTTGCTCTTTCTTCCTCGATTTTCGTCTGCTTGTCCTCTAGGTCTGAAACACTTTCGGCCTGAGCAACATCCCCAAAAAATGCACTAGTGAATCCAACTACAGCAACTGTAGTTAAAGTAAGTAAAGATTTTTTCAATACTGTCTCCCCGCTTCCCCTCATTTTGTTCTTTGTATGTATGTCTAAAGTATGTATGTACTGAGTTTTATTATACTTATGTGAGTAATTTGTAGCATATGGTTTCCAACCACAGTTCACACTATAACATCCAAAAGTAACAGTCGTGTAATAGTAATGTTACAATCATATTTCATTTTAATAGAATGTGTGATGTTATTCATAGATATTCTCTATGAATTTTATCCATTTTCTTCCGAATGCTTTAATTTACTTTACTTTTCGTCATCTATCAATTGTAATAATCCACTATATAATTATACATTGAAATCGTTTTCTTTATTCATTTTTACAAATTTTTCCTGCCACTGTAAACGTTTACAACGATACATTTTTCAGACGCTTTGACAGAAGCTTTTTTCATAGTTTTACATATCCTTCCATTAGACAAAAGTCCTATTTTTTCTACATGATTATCCTTCATGTATTCGTTTCACGATACGAACATGTCTAACGATAAAAAAACGGTAGAGGACGAAAGATTTCATCCTCTACCGTTTTCAATCCATACAGTCACATTATTCATATGCTGCCATGTTTGATAATACATAATGATAGAGCAGTGCTTCTGTACAATGTAATGAAGATTCATGTGTTCGCTCAAATGCATGGGAAGAATCAATTCCTGGGCCAACGAGACCATGGACAATATCATGTCCTGCACGAATTGCAGCTGAAGCATCTGAACTATAGTAAGGATAAATGTCTAATTTATAATCGATATCGTTCTCTTTTGCCAATTGAACTAGTTTATTACGAAATCCTAAATGATACGGTCCACTACCATCTTTTACACAAATGGACACTGTGTATTCATCTGTGGATTGTCCGTCACCCATAGCACCCATATCGACAGCTAAATACTCAACTGTTTCTTTAGTAATATTCGAATTCCCACCATATCCAATTTCTTCATTGTTTGAAATTAAAAAATGTGTTGTATAAGGTAGTTTTTCACCAGAAACTTTCAGTCGTTTAATGAGTTGAAGCAAAATAGCTACACTTGCTTTATCATCTAAATGGCGTGACTTAATAAAGCCATTATCGGTTGTTTCCACACGTGGATAAAAGGAAACAAAATCACCGACTTCAATCCCAAGACTTCTCACTTCTTCCGCATTTTCTACTTTTTCGTCAATACGCACTTCCATATTGTCTTGATTTCTTTCAGCAGTTCCAGCGTCTTTATACACATGGACAGATGTTTGATGCATTAAAATAGTTCCTGTGAACGTTTTATCTGATGTATGTATGCGGCAGTATTCACCCTCAATGGAGTTGTAATGAAAACCACCAATGAGATCTAGCTTCAGTCTTCCATTTCCTTTTACTTCTTTGACCATTGCCCCAAGGGTATCCACGTGAGCTGTAAGCATGCGATGTTTCGAGTCATCCTCCCCAGGAAGTGTTGCAATAAGACCGCCTTTACGATTGCGGTAGTTTTCTACACCAAGATTTTGTAAATGCTCTTCTACAAAAGTGATCACATCATTTGTAAAGCCAGATGGACTTGGAATTTGTACGAGTTTTTGAAGCACATCAATTGTTTCTTCAGTATTTGGATATGTTGCCATAAAATTACCTCCCAGATTGTATTATCTATAGTGTATTCCCTTTTATACGTACTTTGCAACTTTGAAAATTCAATCTCGACCATGAAAAATACGAAACAACCATTTTGTGGCTGTCTCGTATTTTGTAAAATTTTCTATATAGAATATGCTTTTTAGGACTACTGAATGCGGTCTATTTCTTTCTTCATATGTTTTTCTGCATGTGTCGTACCATATTTCGCTAATGAAACTCTATATAAAATAAATCCTAAAATGGTCCAAGCAATAATAATGACCCATTCGTAAGGCCACGTAAGTGCAGATGGCATACCTGGAAGATATAGGATGAAAATACCTATTGACATGATTACTGCTAGCCAACCAATTGTTGTTCCTCCAACAAGCCTAAATGGTCGTTTCATGTTTGGTGATTTTTTACGTAAAATAATAAACGAAATAGCAACCATCATCCAAGCTAACACTAACCCAAGTCCTCCAGCATTTTGAAACCAGAGAAGTGCTTGACGACCTAATAATGGAGATAATGTAGAGATCACTGCGATTAAAATGATTGCTTTATAAGGCGTATTGTATTTTGGATGTAACTCTCCTAACGCTTTAGGAAGCATACCCGCTTTTGCTAATGCATAAATAGCACGGCTTCCTCCTACGTAGAATCCTAACCAACTCGTTAAAATTCCTCCAATACCACCTAACACTAAAAAGTTCCCCATTAATTGACTATCTCCAAAAGCTTTTGCCATTGCGTCAGCTGTAACAAGATTAGACGCACTTAATTCCGTTGGCCCTAACATACGGGATACTCCAAAGATAATTGCAACATACCAAGCAACAGCCATAAGTACAGAAGTTGTAAGTAGTTGACCAATACGTTTTTGTGGTAAATTAATCTCTTCAGCCGCTTGAGGGATTACGTCAAAACCAACGAACATAAATGGCGTCATAATAATTACCGTCATAATCCCTGTCATTCCATCCGGAAAAAATGGTTCCATCGTATTTAAGCTTCCACTTGCAGTTCCTCCGATAATTAAAAGAACCCCTGCAGCGAGAATCAATCCGGTTAAAATAACAGTAATAGCAGATGTTAACTTAATCCCACGGTAGTTAATCCACGCAATTATGATCGACCCTAAAATCCCGACTCCTGCCCACGTAAATGTTACATCCCAACCAGCAACCGTGTACATGTATCCTTGACTATAATTAGGAATGAGATATTCAAACACGGTCGGTAATGCGACGGCTTCAAATCCAATAACCGATACATACCCTAATATTACTGCCCATGTAGCAATGAATGACAATGTTCGCCCCATCGCTTTAAATGTGTAAATCAGCTCTCCACCAGCTAAAGGTAGTGCAGCAGCGAGTTCAGAATACGTTAGGCCGACGAGTACAACCATTAATCCGCCTATGAGGAATGCAATAATGGAACCTAAAGAACCACCTTTTGTAATCCAAATCCCCGCATTTACAACCCACCCCCACCCAATCATGGAACCAAATGCAAGAGCAATAACGTCTTTATTTCTTAACGTCTTTAACAGTTTTTGATCTTCCATCATCTACTTCCTTTCTTATAGTTAAGTCTATTTTCACTACTTGAATTTCCTTCTTGCTTCGATATTTCAGTGAATAGCATCATCTACACTTGTAGGTGAAGAGACCCACTTAAGCATTTGATTAAGAATTCAAGTATTTACTACTGTTTGCTACCTCTTTCTCCACTTCTAATACCGCTTCTTCTACAATAGCAATCATCTTATCTACTTCTTCTGCATCAATAGATATTGGTGGTGAGAAACAAATAATATTTGTATTGTCATATGTGACAGGCCGAGAGATTAACCCCTTTTCTCTCAGTAATTCAATTGTTCTTCCTGCAACATTCCAGTCCGCTGGAAACGGTTCATTTGTAGCAGGGTTTTTCACCAGCTCGATAGCTCCTAATAGCCCTTTAGCACGAACATCTCCAACGATTTTGGATTTCTCTTTCACTTTTTGGAAACCTTCGAACATACGCTCTCCCATGTTACGGGAATTTTCCACCATGTTTTCTTCCTCGATAATTTCAATGTTTTTAAGTCCTACCGCTGTAGCAGTTGGATGTCCGCTATACGTAAACCCATGCATCAATGTACCTTTAGAATGTTTCTTTAGCACGTCATGAATGGCATCTGAGACGACGACACCTCCTAGTGGAATGTACCCACTTGTAACTCCTTTAGCAAACGTCATTACATCAGGAGTAACCCCCCAGTTCTCCATACCAAACATCGTTCCTGTTCGCCCAAAGCCTGTAATGATCTCATCTGCTATAAATAAAATTCCGTACGCATCACAAAGTGCGCGAATTTCTTTAAAATAATCTTCTGGTGGAATAATCACTCCTCCTGCCCCTTGAATAGGTTCAGCAATAAATGCTGCGATTGTTTCAGGACCTTCAGCTTCAATGGCTTCTCTGAGAGAATGTATAGCTTCTTCTGTGCTTTTCTCATAAGGAGTATCCACGTGAAGGAAATCGTCTAGAATTGTGCCATCCATGTCCCAGAACTCTTTAATACCTGTTGCAGTTGTCGATGCAGTTCCAACCCCGTGATATGCTTTTTTACGGGAAATTATTTTACGGCGTTCAGGCTTCCCTTGAATTTTCCAATAATGACGAATCAATTTAAACGCAGAATCATTTGCTTCAGATCCTCCTGAAGTAAAGAACACAGCGTTTAAATCTCCTGGTGCCAATGTTGCGATTTTTTCGGCTAATAAAATAGCTGGTTCATGACTAAAGGTTGAAAATGATGAACTGAATGCGAGCTTCTCCATTTGTTCTTTCGCAACTTCTGCTAGTTCACTACGCCCGTGACCCACATTCACGTTCCATAACGAAGCCATTGCATCTATATATTTCTCTCCGTGAACGTCTGTTAAATAAACCCCTTCCCCACTTTCAAAAATCAGAGTTGGTCCTTCTTCCTGCTGTTGTTGAATGGATGAAGTCGGGTGAATAAAATGTTTTTTGTCTAATTCTATTAAATGTGACATCGTCTCATCTCCTTAAAATGAATACTTATAAAGCATGCTTACATTCTCAAGTTCTCTAATTAATCGCCAAAGTAATCGCTTACAAAAGAAATTGTAAAGAATGTTTTCATAATTAAGTAACTATATACTATTGTGAGAGTAAGATGATATACTGAAAAGTACCAGATTGAATAATTTTATGGGACCAGGAGGATGTAATATGATTAAATTCCATGTAAATAAAGATCCTAAGGCAACTCATATTTATAAACAAATTTATAAAAATCTCAAAAAGTTCATTTTAGAACATAAAATTGCCTCTGGGGATAAACTACCATCCAAGAGGCGACTTGCCGATGAACTACACGTAAGTATTAACTCTGTTGAAACCGCCTATGAGCAACTCCTTGCTGAGGGATACATTTATTCCATCCAGCGAAAAGGATATTTTGTTGAAAACATCGCCCAATTCGTTAAAAATACTGCGCATAACGATCCATTGCCACATAATATGAAAGAGGAGTTCGCTCAAAAAGATGGCTGGCTTTCCCTCTCTCATATTCAAACAGACTGTACCATGTTCCCTTTTCACGCATGGATCAAAAGTGAAGAAATGGCCATTACACATTACAAATCTGAATTATCCGAAATTCCTCACCCACAAGGACCTTACACTACGCGAAAAACAATTGCTGATATGATTGCACTTAGTCGTGGCGTTATATGTGAGCCAGAACAGATTGTGATTGGAACAGGCATTCATTCATTGCTTCGTCAATTAATGAACACTCAATCAACAACATCAAAAATAGCGATGGAAAACCCTGGATACTCCCGAGTTTATCGGATTTTAAAAGATATGGACTTTGACGTGATACCTACTCCTCTTGATAAGGACGGATTCAATCTTCATGAAGCAAAACAAACAGATCCAACATTCTTGTTTGTTACACCATCTCATCAATTGCCAACTGGTACCATTATGCCTATTTCTAGACGCGTTGATTTATTAAACTGGGCGGCAGAGTCAGACAATCGGTATATTATTGAAGATGATTATGACAGTGAATTCAAATATGAAACAGACAACATTCCTTCCCTGCAAGGACTAGATCAAAACAACCGGGTCATTTATTTTGGGACTTTTTCCAAAACCCTTTTACCTAGTTTTCGTATCAGCTATATGGTCTTACCACCAGATTTATTAGCCTTATTCAAAAATTACTATGCAGAATTCATCCATGGATGTAGTTCCCTGTTGTTATACACCCTGCATTTCTTTATTAAAAGCGGTGAGTATGCAAAACATATAAAACGAATGAATCAACAGTATGAAATGAAACGACAGCATCTCATCAAAGAACTTCACGCAACATTTCAAGATAAGATACATATTCACGACATACCAGCTGGTCTACATTTTTTAGCATCCTTCAACAGTCCGCGTACATACGAGGAGATTGCCCAACAAGCGAAAGCAGAAAAACTAGAACTCTATACGATGAAACACTTTATGTTAGATGATATGTCCATAGATTCAGAGAATATATTCCTTGTCATTGGTTTCGCCAATATTACATTTGATGAAATTCCGGAAGTCGTTGAGAGATTACGCCGAATTATGTTATAAGCTCAAGCGAGTCCATATCGGCACCTTTTTTTAGAATCTTTTTTACGTATGGTACACTATTTCTAGTACTCCACATCCAAAACATTAAACGACAGCAAAAACATAGGAGGAAATAATCATGAAAGTACTTAATTTATCTGGAACACCTCATGAAATAGGACTTCAACATGGTGAGCTGGCAAAAGAAGAAGTGATGTACAGTTTGGATTCTTATGAAAAACTATTTTTCCACGACGTTGGAATCACGTGGAAAGAGGCTCGAGAACTCGCCAAACAACATGTACCCGCTATTGAAAAAACAAACATCGATCTTATTCAAGAAATGGAAGGAATAGCACAAGGTTCTTCGATGGATTTTGAAGATATTTTAACGTTAAATGCTCGTAGTGAAATTGCATTAACTCAAAACAAATCAGACGGTTGTACAAGCCTTGCAGTTCTTCCACCTACTAGTGAACAGTCATTCCTAGCACAAACTTGGGACTGGCGCTCTGCCCAATCTCGAAGCTTAATTATGACGAAAATCAAACAACAACACGCACCAAATATTCATATGGTTACTGAAGGTGGGATTATTGGAAAAATTGGCCTGAATGAACATGGACTAGGCGTATGTTTAAATGCACTGCGGGCGAATATATCCTCAAATGAATTACCGATTCATCTAGGGTTACGAGAAGTATTGAACTCTAGAGACATTTATGAAGCTGAAGGAAAAGTTATTGATGGTCAACTTGGATCTTCAGCAAACTTCCTCATTGCCCAAGATGATGAAGACCTTCGTTATGCGGTTAACTTAGAGTTATCACCTACTTCATATGATAAAAAGGAAACACATACTTCTTATCTTTACCATACGAACCATTTTTGTTCGACTGACGTCGCTAACAATATTGGTAAAGAACGTTTAAACACAACAGAAAACTCATACAACAGAATTGACCGAATGGGTGCCCTTATCCAAGGATCTACTGCAGGGAATAAAACTGTTACGGAAAGTGTTGTTAAAGGGTGGCTTTCGGACCATGAAAATGACCCAAACACTATTTGTAGACATAAACAAGAAGGAACATCTGATTATACGGACACGATTACTGCTTTTGCCGTTATTATGGATTTGCGGGGCAGGAACATGTATCTTATGGAAGGTCAGCCTTGTGATCCCATACATGAATATCGGTTTACTTTATAACAAATAAGGCTGGGACAAAAGATTTAAAGTTAACTCAAATACGAACATTCTAATGTAACAAGTGGAATTACTCGCTACAGAAATATACTTCGCTTTCCTGCGGGCGGCTGGCAAGCCTACTCGTGTTACGGAAGGTCGACTAAACCCGGCCTTTGCGGCCAACGTCGACATACCCCTTGCTGGGGCACGGGGTCTTGCCTATGCCTCTGCTCCCGCGGGAGTCTCCGTATATTTCCTGCGCTAAATTAGAGTGTTATTCGTATTTTTGTATATACAACTTTAATTTGTCCCAACCTTGTTTGTTTTTTATAAACCCGTCATTAACTTTCCTCAACAGGTGTGGATAATTTAAATACGTTAGCAATTATTCCAGTAACGACAATAACGATGATTGCTGGAACTAACCAGCCAAGGCCTTCTTCATAAAATGGTAATACTTTATCGTAGAAATCTACCACTGGATGAATGAAGTTAAAGTCAACCTCTAATGTTTCGGATAGTTCCGTAATTCCGTCAACAATTGCAATTAAAAATGTAACAGCAATCGTCGCTACGTAAACAAGTCGTGCATGGTTAAACAACCGAGACGTAAATGTAAGTAACATTAATACGATCGCTAGTGGATAGAGGAACATTAACACGGGAATTGAAAACGCAATAATATTCGCTAGTCCAAAGTTAGCTATAATAAATGTAATTGTAGAGAAAAATACAACTAATACTTTGTAGCTCATCTTCGGAAATAACGTGTTGAAATATTCCGCGTTCGCAGTTACAAGTCCAATAGCTGTCGTTAAACAAGCAAGAATGATCATCACCGCTAACAACACAGAACCAGTCGTGCCAAAGTAATAAGAAGCAGCACCACTTAATACCGGTCCACCTTTATCAAATAACCCTAGATGTTCAACACTAATGCCACCTAAATAAGATATTCCTACATAAATAACGGCTAAAAGGATTGCTGCAATAAGACCTGTTTTTATTGTGACAGATAGGATTTTTCCCTTATTTGATACACCAAAAGACCTGATAGCGTTAATGACAATAATCGCAAATACGAGAGAAGCCAGTGCGTCCATCGTATTATACCCTTCTAGAAAACCTGTCATAAACGGCTCTTCTACATAAACATTTTCAGCACTTCCAATTGCTCCCATTGGATTTACAAAAGCAGCTACAAGCAATACCCCAAGTAATACGACTAGAGTTGGTGCTAACACTTTACCTACGTTGGAAACAATCTTTGCAGGATAAAGGGAAAATACGAGCGTAATCGCAAAGAAAACAATTGAAAAGATAAACAGACCTAGTTGTTGAGAGCTTTCAGGAACATATGACATAATCCCTACTTCATATGCAACCGTCGCTGTTCTCGGTGCCGCGAAGAACGGACCAATCGTTAAATATAAAAGCGCGGTAAAAAACACACCATACGCAGGACTCACTCTACTCGCTAAGTCCTGTAAATTCTTACTTCCAGAATAAGCAATGGCAACCACTCCAAGTAGTGGTAAACCAACACCTGTTATTAAAAATCCACCAATCCCTTTCCAGAGATTTTCCCCAGCATATTGACCAAGTTCAGCTGGAAAGATTAAGTTACCAGCTCCAAAAAAAAGCGCAAATAGCATAAAGCCAATTGCAAGTTGTGATGATAATGCAACTCTGTTATTCATTATGACTTTCTCCTTCTCATGATGTTTAGAATCTAACTGTATGATTTTTCAAACAATTGCAAGTGAAAAACAGACAGCATATGTATGATTTTTCACTATGCAATTTTATGTAGAAAGTTCTATCTTATCTGTACATTCTGATTGGGTCAAGAGTTTACCATTGGGAAATAAATGGTATGTCCTAATAGAGAGATGAAATAATTGTGTGCGACCGTTACTACAATCAAAAAGGCCCCACTTCCATCACACATAAATGATATGTAATAGGAGTAGGAGCTTTTTCGCGCCAGATTGAAAGGCTTATTCATTCACTAATTTTTAAGAAAGTAATAAGAAAAATATCGTTGGTATAATGAAACACCTTATTAGTATTTACCAAGAAAAGATTTTAGCTAGTGTATACATCACCAACCATATGACTATGCCGACTGCAACAAAAACAAGAAAAACTTTACATGCATCCAACACAGAGGAAATTGCAAACCATCCACTGAATAATAGAATTGGATAAACTGTTATGAACATCATTAAAAAATGAATACCACTTTGCTTGGTGAAACTCCAATGGTCTATATTATAAATGACAGTTGCAGCACCAACAAAAAAGGCAATTAAACTAGCCATAAATGTTCCTTTAGCATCCGAATATTTCCCTTGAAAATAAAGTGACAAGGCAATACCACTCATAATCATGAATGGAATCCCCCCTCTTAAAAGAGCATTCTTAATCAGCATTTTTGCACCTTCTTCCTTAGGGACAATTCCAGGATAGTGGATCTTAACAGCACAATACTTATTCTAGGTTCGCGCCCAATTCTAGAACAGTCGTTTTTGAAAATCATCTGATGTTTAAAAAACAAGCGTTAAATATTTACCCTTTATATTTATTACTGCCAGGCAATGCCTTTATTGCAGTCCAAGCTTTAATGGCATCTTCTCTTTTATTGCCTTTGTTTTTCGGGTCTGCGAAATAGTCTCTAAAAAATTGATTATATTCAAATTGTGAACTGATTTGCTTTTTATAGGATGGATCTTTTTTTCTTTCTTCTTCCTCATACCACGCATCTACAACGTCCTGATATGTTTTTCCTACATTTTCTTTAAAGTAATTCTGGATATAAGTTGAGAAATGAAATTTAGGAATGACCAATATAAAGAAAGCCCTAACTACTTGACTACAACGGTGGTTTTTCGGAATAACTGTATCTAAACTCAATTCTTCTAATGTTACTTTATTCGGGGAAGAACTTCTGTTTCTCATTGGCTTTTGTATTTTTCCTGTTTCAAGAAACACTGCTATCCTATCCGTAATTTCTATTTTAGATCCAGAGGGACTTATTCCATTTCCCCTACAAAATGTTTGTAACTCCTCTTTTAACCAATAAAATTCTCGAAATTCTTTTACGGTTAATTCTCTCTCTAATTCAGGTCTCACTTTATACTCTCCCCCTATTTATTATTCTTTTTATGTCGTAATATTTATTAGGTAGCTACGTAGTGAATAAGTTATTATCCTGTGCAAATCATTCTTACATTTCCTTCAGGATCAAGTATAGTGAAAAATGAAAAGTCTATTCCGGTTTAATTGAAATCTAATAATATTGCATGAAACTATACGATCACCAGTTTCATTCATAAAAATCATGGGATACTCTTCAACAATCTTGCTCTACTTGCGTTTTAAAGTTGTAACAAGTAGAGTTGGAATTCAATTTTCTTCAAAAAACAAACTTACCATTACGATAGGTATGTTTTAAGCTCGTTAAGAACGATATTTTCCTATTCGCCTTTTTCCCATGTAACAATATTGTTAAACGTAATTTTGGTTCTTCTTACCATGGCTTCTTCTGTTGCAAAGCCGATATGGGGAGCGAGAACAGTATTTGGAGCATCTAGGAGAGGGGAATCAGCGGGAACTGGTGGTTCCCCTATCTATTCTATCTAAACCGGCTCCAGCGATTGTCTCATTGTGCAATGCTTCTGCCAATGCATCATTATCAACGATTGGTTCTTCTGCTGTGTTAATTAAGAATGAACTATCTTTCATCAATGCTAATTTTTCTTTATCAATTAAGCTTTTTGTTTCATCTGTTAAAGGCGTATGAATGGTGACAATATCACTCGTCTCTAAGACTTCATCTAACCACTTATACTCTACACCTTTCTCAATCAGATCGGGCTTTTCGCTTCTGTTATAAGCAATGACGTGACAGCCAAAAGCTAGATCTAATGTAGCTACAGCTCCACCTATATCGCCTGTACCTACGATTCCTAAGGTTTTTCCATTTAAATCAGTCTGTCTGTAGCCAGCCTTCGTAGCTTCCTCTCTAATCATATTTTCTAAAGGTACAATACTACGTAACAGTGCAATGATTAGTCCAAAGGTGAGTTCTGCTACAGAATGCGTG
>DATGUV010000145.1:0-2746 GCA_035301025.1 Bacillota bacterium
TAATTGTACATTCGTTTCATAATGTTTCAAGGAAGTTTTAAAGAGGTGTAAATAGATGACAAATAAACGAGAAAAGCAGTTACACATCGGGGTCCTGATGTATGGTTGTGGACACCATCAAGCAGCTTGGTTAATGCCAGACTCTAGTGTAGAGCGCATTGGTGAAGTTTCCTATTATCAACATTTAGCCCAAGTAGCAGAGCGTGGATTGTTTGATGCCGTGTTTTTCGCGGATAATCAGTCGTTCCCTGCTAAAAGTGAAAGTGATATGCCTGCTTTTTGGTTGGATCCGATTGTAAATTTAACGGCAATTTCCCAGGTGACAAAACATGTTGGATTAGTCTCAACGATTTCAAGCTCATTTTCCAATCCATTTACAGCTGCACGGCAATTGTTAAGTTTAGACCATATTACAAATGGTCGCGTCGGTTGGAACCTTGTTACGTCTATGACAGATATTGAAGCACAAAATCATGGAATGGAAGCACTCCCTCCCCATGATAAAAGGTATGCAAAAGCTGATGAGTTTGCGAAAGTGATGAATCAATTATTTACTTCTTGGAATGAGGATGCTTTTTTACATGAACGAGAAAGTCGAACATTGATTGATCCGGAAGTAATCAAGCCTTTTTATCATGAAGGGGAGTATTTCAAAGTTGCTGGTCCTTCGACTACTCCACGGAGTCCTCAGGGAAAACCAGTTGCTATGCAAGCTGGAGCTTCTAAACAAGGGGTTGCTCTTGCATCAAAATATGCAGACGCTGTTTATTCGGTATCATGGAATATCAAACAAGCCCAAAGGTTCCATGATCGATTAACGAAACAAGTTAATCAAAGTGACACTCCTGAGAAGCATATTAAAGTGTTTCCTGGATTGGTTACATATGTGGGTCATACACGGGAGGAAGCATTTGCTAAAAAGGCTGCTTTAGATGGGAAGCTGCCTGTTGAAACAGCTTTAAAGCAACTTAGTTTTTTCGTCCAACAAGATTGTTCCAATTGGGAATTGGATGAAAAAGTGCCTACACTCCTTCCAGTAGAAGAATTTACAGGTCCCATTGGCAGGTATGAAACGATTTTAGAAATTATTCAAGATAAAGATCCAACTGTACGAGAATTGTTAGGGTACTTAAATGCTGGTGGTGGACACCTTACATTAATTGGTACATCTAAGGAGATTGTAGATGAAATGGAAGTGTGGTTAGATACCGGTGTTGCAGATGGGTTTAATTTAATGCCACCTACTCTACCACATAGTTTAGAAGATTTTGTCGACCTTATTATTCCTGAAATGCAACAACGCGGGCTCTTTAGAACAACATATGAAGGCCACACATTTAGGGAACACTTAGGACTTACGTAAAATTATGAGCGAAAAGCCCACTGCTTTCTATTGAAATGGTCAATGGAAGGCAGGGGGATTTTGCAAATGTAAGAGCGCAGATGGGTTATTTTTTCCCTAATTCTATCGAGCGGTCTTTAGCACTTTGCACACAAGCGTGTACGGCTTCAGCAAAGTTATGATCGTCTAGTGCTCGAATACCCGCTTCCGTTGTACCGTTCGGACTTGTAATACGTTTCCGTAGTTCTGCTGCAGTTATTTCTTTATTTTGCAACATATGCCCAGCACCTAAAATCGTTTGACGAATAAAGGTTGAAGCGGTTTGTGGATCTAGTCCAGACGCAATTGCAGCCTTTTCCATTTCTTCCACTAAATAATAAAAGTATGCAGGTCCACTTCCAGCAATGCTCGTAATAATATGCATATCCTCTTCATCAATCCAGTCAGAATGTCCAATCGTTTCAAATAACTTCGTCGCCATCTTTCGCTCTTGTGCATTTACCTGTTTTCCAGCTGAAAGTGCCGTCGCTGAAAGTCCAATAGATGCAGAAGTATTTGGCATTGCTCGCACAATCGGATTTCCCCCTTTTAGTAAACCAGCAATATGATCAATCGGTTGCCCTGCCGCAACAGAAATAACGAGTTGATCCTCTGTAATATAGGAACGAATCGACGTGAGTGCATCATCTAAATCGTAAGGCTTCATCGTCAACAATACGACAGAAGCATCTTTAATCACTTCTTCTTTGTTATAGGACGTATGGATATGGTATGTTTCTTCCAACTCTTGAAGACGGTTTTCATCGGTTTTATTCGTTACGTAAATTTGTGAAGCATCTACTACATGTTTAGCAATTAACCCTGACAAAATTGCTTCACCCATGGATCCTGCACCAATAAATGCAATTTTTTCAAACATGTTATTCCTCCTCAATAATAATTCACCAACAAATAGTCCTGTGTTGTCTTTTTAAAAGTGTTCTCTGACTCCAACCTTGTAACATCCCTCTTTTTTTAAAATGAGATGTGTGTAGCCTTGCCTTTTATTCATACACATTAAAAAATCCCATTCTCATCCTGCAACATCAGGACGAAAATGGGAATGATTTCCGTGGTACCACCTTACTTGAATACATATATATGTATCCACTCCATATTGATAACGCAAGTTCATTGCGGTTAGGGATTAACTAACGTCTCCAAGGTAGGTTCGATGATTTTTACTTTGAAAACCTTTCAGCCGATGGGTTTCCTTTTCTGTCAAGCAGCCAATCATCTAATAGCCTCTTCATCACATTTTGATTCATGAAATTATGTAATAGAATATGTCATTTGCAGATAGATGTCAAGAATATGTCTGTAAATAAAAATAAAACCACTACATGTGTAACGGTTTTATCAATC
>DATGUV010000146.1:0-15873 GCA_035301025.1 Bacillota bacterium
GCTGTATCTGTAATCGTTGTTCCAGTCATCATCCGACTAATTTCATTTACTTGTTCTTCTTCTGTTAATTCTTGTACATATGTTGCGGTTCTTGATTGTTCTTCTTTTTTTGAAATTAATAAATGAGTGTCAGCCATTGCAGCTACTTGCGGTAAATGAGTGATACATAACACTTGTGAGTGTAAAGAGATTTGATGAATCTTCTCTGCCATAGCTTGTGCCACCCTTCCGCTTACACCAGTATCCACTTCATCAAAAATAACACTGGTAATTCCCTGGTGTTTCGAGAATATTTTTTTTATCGCTAACATAATCCGTGATAATTCACCACCAGAGGCAACTTTATGAAGTTCCTTAAGTGGTTCACCAACATTTGTCGAGATTAAAAAGTTGATTCGATCTAATCCATTTGGACCTAATTGTACTTCCTCACTACTTATGGATTCGATATTATCAATATTTGGAATGGAATCAAAATGAATGGAAAACTCTGTTTGTTCCAAATAAAGCGTTTGTAATTCTTGATGAATATCTTTTATAAGTGCCTGGGACGCTTCTTTTCTTAAGTCGTGTAACTCTTTTGCTTCAAGTAAAGCATCTTTGCCAACACTTTCTATTTCCTTTTCCAATTGTTGTAAATGAGAATCTTTATTTTGAATTTGTTCTAATTCCTCTGCAATGGTTCCCATATACAACAACATATCATTGACGGTTTCACCATACTTTCTCTTTAATCGATCAATTTCATGTAAACGTGTTTCAATCTCGTTTAAACGTGCTTCATCATAGTGAAGTGTGTCACTAAAGGAACGCAGTTCAAAAGCTAGTTCTTCCATAATAAAGTATGCATTAGATAATTCCTCATGTTTTGTTTGAATAAATGAATCGTAATTAACACTATCTTCTAACGCTAATTTAGCATCATTCACTAAATCGATGCCTTTGCGTTCTCCATATAAAGAATTATATGCAGTCTCAATACTTGTGTAGACTTTTTCAAAATGAGCTAGTTGATACCGTTCTGCTTCTAACGCTTCGTCTTCATTTGGTTTCAACTGTGCTTGTTCAAGTTCATTCATTTGAAATTCTAATAAATCTTGACGGTGAGATAATTGTTGTTCGTTATCATTTAATTGTGCATAACGGTCTTGTAATTTTTTATATTTTTCATATAAATGAACATATGAGGACTTTGTTTTTTCAATATTCATTTCTGCATACATGTCCAGTAAGTCAATATGGGATTCGGGTTGCATAAGTGTTTGGGTCTCATGTTGACTGTGGATATCAATTAAAGTTTTTCCAAATTCGCGTAATATAGCTAATGTCACTAATTTACCATTTATTCTACAAATGCTTTTTCCACTTGAAGTTATCGTTCGTTGTAAAACAAGCATTTGATCATCAATTGAAATTCCAAAGCTTTTTGCAACTTCATATACTGCATGGTCTTTGTTCTCAATTGAAAAAAGACCTTGAATTTCTGCTCTTTTTGTTCCATGGCGAACGAAATCGACAGAACCTCTTCCACCGGCAAGGAGTTGTACAGCATCAATAATAATTGATTTTCCAGCACCAGTTTCTCCTGTAAGAACTGTTACACCTTCATTAAATATGACAGATACATGATCAATAATTGCAAAGTCTTTTATTGATAACTCTGTTAACAATTGCTTCACCCTCACTAGTATTCCAATCTATTTACAGCATATGTATAAAACGGTTCTTAATTTCTTCAGTATCATTTTCATCACGACAAATAATTAAACACGTATCATCCCCACAGATTGTTCCCATAATGTCATCCCACTCTAAATTGTCAATCAGTGCTCCAACTGCTTGCGCATTACCTGGTAGCGTTTTCAACAATATAAAATGACTTGTATGATCGATGTTTACAAATGCATCCATAATAAGACGTTTTAACTTTTCATGTGGATTAAATCGTTGATCTGCTGGTAGACTATAAGCGTATGTTCGATTTTTAGTCGGAACTTTTACTAAGTGTAATTCCTTAATATCTCTAGAAACCGTTGCTTGTGTAACATTAAAGCCTAATAATTTTAATCGATCAACTAGATCATCCTGTGTTTCAATTTCATGTTTTGTGATAAGTTCTCGGATTTTTATATGACGTTGAATTTTGCTCATATATTCCCTCCTCTCTAGTCTAATTTCTCATGTGAGTCTTGTACGATACGTTTTATACTTTCATCAATGTTTATCTCTTCACGGGTTGTTTCGCCCCAACTTGCATGCAATAAATATTCTATATTTCCTTTACTACCTTTAATGGGAGAATAGTGTAATCCGTGGATTCTAAATCCTACTTCTTGCACAAAGGAACAAATCTTTTTTAGTACGTCTTTATGAATCGCAGCATCCCTGATGATTCCTTTTCCTACTTGGTCTTTCCCTGCCTCAAACTGTGGTTTAATCAAAGCAATCACTTCAGCATGCTCGTCTAAAATAGTTTTCAAAACAGGGAAAATAAGCTCTAAAGATATAAAAGATACGTCAATAGACGCTATATTTGGTAATCCATTGGTAAATTGATTTTTTGTTACGTAACGGAAATTCGTGCGCTCCATAACAGTCACCCGCTCATCTTGCCTTAACTTCCATGCTAGTTGATTGTATCCCACATCAATTGCATAACTATGCTTAGAGCCATGTTGCAGAGCGCAATCTGTAAAACCGCCAGTAGAAGAACCGATGTCAACTAAGATTTTATCCTTCACGTCAACTTGAAACACTTCCAATGCATGTTCAAGTTTTAGACCACCTCGACCGACATAAGGCATATCATTTCCTTTTACGTGTAAGGGTATTTCCTCATCGACTTTCAATCCAGGTTTATCTATTCGTTCACTATTGGAATAGACCGTTCCTGCCATAATTAATCGCTTTGCTTTTTCTCTTGTTTCACATAAACCTCGATCGACTAATAAAACATCAATGCGTTTTTTTGCCATATATGTGTGCATCCTTTACATTCGCCATAGATATATTGCTTTAAATGTTGCCTATTTTCCTTTTGGTAGTAATCTTAATTTAAACTTTGATTCAACAAACGCGATGAATTTTCCAGTTGAAAAAACAATGTTCGTAGATGCTCGTATCGCAAAATACTTTCCTAAAGCCTTACCACCAACAGTAACCGCCGCTACAAAACTTGTCAACAATACAGAAACAATAATTTGGGTTGTTGTTTCGTCATAAGATTGAAAAATGTCAGCAATCTCTAAAACAACGATTGCTGAAGCCGTTCCACTCACAATCCCAGATATATCTCCTATCACATCATTACAAAAGCTAGAAAATTTATCTGCGTTGCGTATAATAATTACTGCTTCTTTTGCTCCAGGAACTTTTTCAGCTGCCATGGCGTGAAGTGGTGCTTCATTAGCAGCTGTGGAGGCTACTCCTAGCATATCAAAAAATATACCGATTAGTACAATGACAAACACCACACCTAATCCTACACCCCACATCACTTGTCCCAAAATAGAAGATGAAATTACTGAAAAAATAGCCGCTAACACAAATGTGATAACGGCAATGATAACACTAAATTTTATTGAACGTTTTACTTTTGGATTCATCGGCAACCCTCGTGTTTTTATCTCATTATGTACAGAAGAGATGGTCATATAAAAAGTAAAGACTGCGGCTTAGGTCCAGTAGGTTTTCCCAAATAAATACCAGATGTTGCCATCTTGGCGGTTCCCCATTATATTTATTTTAGCCTTGTCACCAAAAGCTAGACTGGATTACCACTTAGTCCGCACTATAATCCCTTTTATCTGTCAGATGAACAGTCTAGGAGTTTTCCTCTCCAATCTTTAGCTACTCTCTAGCCTCTTTTGCAGTTCTGATTTCAGTAAGTATTGCTCGCACATGATTAATTGGCCGATTAATCCTGTGCATATTGACTTACATCCCAACAGATCCACTCAAGGCAGGCTACGCTATGATTAATGTTTCCCTACCATCAATCATTAGGTTCATACCCTATTCCATAATAACCACTAGGCTTAGCAATCACTACAGAGATAGGCCTCCGCGGTAATTGGGTCAACGCCCACATGCCTTTGTGGATCGCCCAAAAACCTTAACTCCCAGCATTGACCCAAAGCTGGGCGCTTCAAGCCAACACAAGGAACTTCATTGATATGCCCTTTGGCAGATTTTTAGGCCCGCCTTCAAGAGTAGAGGATCGACTAGAATACTGCACCATCTCATTTGCTTATATTATATCATTTCATTTAAAAATATGCTATTGTTTTTTTCATTTTACAAAAGATGAAAAAAAACAAAAACCCTTATTAATAATCCCGTTCTGTAAAATATTCCGTCAGATCCTGTAAATAATAATGATCAGCTTGAGCTTGCTTTAGTGCTTTTATCGCTTCTTCTAAATAATAATTTCGATATTCTATCGCTTTGTCTAATCCAAGTAATCCAGGATACGTACTTTTGTTATTTTCAACATCACTACCGATAGGTTTTCCTATTTTTTCCTCATTACCAGTAATATCTAAAATATCATCTTGTATTTGGAAGAGTATACCTAAAAAATGGGAAAATGTTGCCAAATGCTTTAATTGCTCTTCCGTTGCTCCGGCTAAATATGCCCCTGCTTGTACCGCAAACCCAATTAATTTACCTGTTTTAAGCGCATGTATTTTCTCCATTGTATATAAAGATATATCTTGATTTTCTGCTTCAATGTCCATCATTTGACCCGCGACCATTCCCGTTGGTCCACTCGCTTCTGCAAGCCAAGTGATGAGTTTTACTTTTTCTTCATCTGTTAATTCCGTGTCTGTTGAGATTAGGTGAAAACTTTGTGTCAGTAGTGCATCCCCCGCCAAAACAGCTGTTGATTCAGCAAAAACTTTATGGTTTGTTTTCTTTCCTCTCCGGTAATCATCATTATCAAGAGCAGGTAAATCATCATGAATCAAGGAATATGTGTGAATCATTTCTAGAGCTAAAGCAACTTTTCGAACTCGATTCGATGTTTTAGCGTACGTTTCATAGCTTGCATATATTAATATAGGACGCAATCTTTTTCCGCCGGCTGTTAATGAATATAACATGGATTGTTGTAAATTTTCAGGGATTGTTTCGTTACAGACATGTGTTTCTATATCTTGTTCAATCACTTGTCTCTTCTCTTGCATATACTTCTCTAATGATGCGTCCACGTTACTCTTCCTCCTGTATGTCAAACGACTGTAAATCTCCTGTTTCATCCATAATTGAAACCATTTCTTTTTGAACATGTTTTAATTTATCATTGCAAATTTTTGAAAGTTTCATCCCTTCTTGATAATAAGATAGTGCTTTTTCTAAAGGAACTTCCCCTTCTTCTAACTTTTCAACGATTGTTTCTAATGACTCAATAGCTTCTTCAAATGATAGTTCTTTTTTATCTTCAGACATGTTTTTTCTCCTCTACTTGCTTTACAACACAATGCAATGTACCGTCTTGTACGTCTACAAAAACGTCATCATCTGGGTGCATCTGTTGAACGGATGTAACAAACGTATTGTTATGGTCGTATGGAATTGCAAAACCTCGTTTCATCACTTCAAGAGGATTGAGTAACATCAATTTATCTAATAATGATGTAAAAGTGCGTTCCTCATGTTCCACACGCTGTTTCATCGATGATTCCAACTGTTTCATCGTTTGTTTAAAATGAAATAAATGATCTTTTAATTGTACTTCTGGATGGACTTTATTTAGTTGTTGTAAAAGGTTTGAAAACACACGCTTACTTCGGTGAAGTGCGTTTTGTGCTTCGTGCTTCATACGCATGTCTAGTTGATCTACATGTTGTTCTTTTTGCCTCGTTAATTGGTCTGGAAATCTAAATAGATATGACTGATCCAACTGACGAATCTGATGTTCTTTTTGTTGAATGGTACTTAATAAAGCCCGTTGTATGCGATGGACGTATCGATCAATTTGCTGTTGTACGTCTAGAAAATTAGGAACAGCAAGCTCAGCAGCGCTTGTTGGAGTTGCTGCTCTTAAATCAGCTACAAAGTCACTAATTGTCGTATCTGTCTCATGACCAACAGCAGATATGATTGGGATTGAAGCATTAAAAATGGCCTTGGCAACTTCCTCTTCATTAAAAGCCCACAAATCCTCAAGTGATCCACCGCCACGCCCAACAATTAACAGTTCAATGTCTTTTTGCTCATGTGCTTGCTTGATTCCACTTACAATGGATGGAGCTGCATGCTCACCTTGGACAATCACTGGAAAAATAGTCACTTTTGTATAAGGATACCTTCTTTTTAGGGTAGTTATAATGTCACGAATAGCTGCTCCAGTTGGTGAAGTAACAACTCCAATATGATTGGGATACATTGGTATTTGCTTTTTGTGAAGCGGTGAAAAATAGCCTGCTTTGTCCAACTTTTTCTTTAATTGTTCAAATGCAGCGAACAATGATCCTAACCCATCCGGTTCCATTTCATGAATGTATAACTGATATTGGCCATATCGCTCAAAGATGCTTACTTGTCCTTTTACGAGGACGTTCATTCCATTTTCCGGTTGAAATGTTAATGATCGATTGTTTCCTGCAAACATTACCGATTGAATACGGGCACCTTCATCTTTTAATGTCAAATACATATGCCCTCTACTATGGTGGTTAAAATTAGAAATTTCACCTTTCATCCAAACATTTGTTAAATGACGATCCATTTCTAGCTTTCGCTTTAAATATTTTGTTAAAGCGCTAACCGTTAAATACTTATCACTCACGATCTAGTCGGCCTTTCGCAGATAATATTGTATTATATAGTAACATTGTAATCGTCATCGGACCTACCCCACCAGGAACGGGAGTAATGTAGGATGCTTTTTCTTTCACTTCGTCAAATTTCACGTCTCCCACTAACGGACCATTTTCTAGACGATTTACACCAACATCAATGACAACAGCACCATCTCGAACCATTGATTCATCCACAAAATGAGGAATTCCGACGGCTACAACAAGAATATCTGCTTGTAAAGTGAGTTCTTTCATATTTTTTGTACGCGAATGACAATAGGTAACTGTAGCATTTTCGTTTAACAACAATTGACCAACTGGTTTTCCTACAATGTTACTTCTACCAATAATAACTGCATGTTTTCCTTCTATTTCAATATTTTTAGACTGAAGCATTTTTACAATTCCGTGTGGTGTACATGGATAAAACGTTTTTTGATCTGTCATCATTCGACCAATGTTTATTGGATGGAATCCGTCAACATCTTTTTCAGGGGTGATTGACTCAATAATGTGTTGTTCATTTATATGGTCTGGTAGTGGTAGTTGGACTAAAATGCCATCTACAGATTCTGAGGTGTTTAACCTATCAATGTGTTGAAGCAATTCCGCTTCTGATGTTGAATTAGGCAACCGAATAATTTCTGATTCGATTCCTGTTTCCTCACATGCTTTTTCTTTTCCACCAACATAAGACATTGAAGCTGGATCTTCACCAACTAATATAACTGTTAAATGAGGTGTGACTCCTTTTTCAATGAATGCTGATGTTTGTTGTTTTATCTCTTTTCTCATATTTTTGGCTAATTCAGACCCGTAAATTACTTCCGCTCCCATTTTTATCATTCCTCTGCATTGATTTTAGATAATACACCATTTACAAACGGACCAGATTTCTCATCTCCAAACTTTTTGGCTAGTTCAACCGCTTCGTTGATGGAGACGCTTACTGGAACATCCTCATACATCAATTCATACACTGCGATTCGTAAAATCGTTCTTTCAACCATTGCAATGCGATCAATTGTCCAATTTTCTAGATGTTGTTCAATCTTCTTGTCTATAGGTGTCTGATAATTATTAACACCTTCTACTACTGTTTGTAAATACTGATTGACCGGTTGCTCTTCTAAAAAAAGATGGATGGCATCTTCAATCGAAGTATCATTCATATTCAACTGAAAAAGAATTTGCATTGCTTTTTCTCGTGCTGTTCTGCGATTCATCCGTTCTACTCCTTTAAAGTTAACATTATTTCAATGAATCAATTTCATCAACAGGTCTTGTGTCATGTGATTTTATGATGATTTTTAGTTTAGATGACCTCTGTAATAAAACTGATTTTGATGCATGAAACCACCCATCGATTAGATAATACATAAAGGCAGGAATTGTAAGAAATTGAGGTCAAACGAATGTGACCTCAATGATACTGCTATTCCTTGCTCTCGATTTCATCCGATTCCATTTGGATTCCGACAACATGTACATTTATTTCATCAACTGCTAAAGCAGTCATATTTTTAAGGGATTGACGGATGTTCGTTTGAAGCTGCTGCGCCACTTTTGGAATGGATACACCGTATTGAATCACTACATACATGTCAATTTGTATCCGCGATTCTGATATTTCCACTTTAACACCTTTACTATGAGACACTTTCCCAAATCGCTCCACTACATCACTGGCAAAATTCCCACGCATGGAGGCTACACCGTCTACTTCGGATGCAGCTAATCCCGCGATGGTTTCAATTACTTCAGGAGCAATCTCTACATTACCTAATTCACTATCACTACTCACATTTAGCAATGATTTTTCGCTCATATTTACAACACCTTTCTTCTAGCAAATACATGGTTTTCAATCCTATCTTTAAGGAACATTTCATCATGTTTTATTTAGAATAGATCATGGGTATAAAAGTTAATCTTCCTCTAATACAATTGGATGATTTGTTAAGAAATTTGTATTAAAATCACCTGAAACAAATACTTCATGATCCATAATTAGCCGATGAAAAGGGATGGTCGTATGAATTCCTTCCACACCAAATTCATCTAATGCACGTCTCATACGGACGATTGCTTCCTCTCTAGTCTGTCCATATGTAATCACTTTCGCAATCATGGAATCATAAAAAGGATTAATTGTATATCCAGCGTATGCTGCAGAATCTATGCGCACACCGAATCCACCAGGTGGTAAATACATTTCAATTTTACCTGGAGAAGGCATAAAATCTTTAAACGGATCTTCAGCATTGATTCGACATTCAATAGACCATCCATCAAATTCAATATCTTCTTGAGTAAATGATAATTTTTCATTTGCCGCTATTTTAATTTGTTCTTTTATTAAATCAACACCTGTCACCATTTCAGTTACAGGATGTTCTACTTGGATACGTGTATTCATTTCCATAAAGTAGAAGTTGTTTGTGGATGGCTCAAAGATAAACTCAACAGTACCTGCTCCAACGTAATTTACCGCCTCAGCAGCTCTGACTGCTGCTTGGCCCATTTTATCACGTACTTCTTGAGTAATTGCAGGGGAAGGTGTTTCTTCAATTAATTTTTGTAAACGTCTTTGGATCGAACAATCTCTTTCTCCTAAGTGAATAACATTTCCATGTTGATCTGCTAACACTTGGATTTCAACGTGTCTAAAATCTTCAATATAGTCTTCAATATACACCCCAGGATTACCAAAAGCAGTTTCAGCTTCTTTTTGTGTAATTTTTATTCCTTGAATAAGCTCTTTTTCAGATTGTGCAACACGAATTCCACGTCCGCCACCACCCGCAGTCGCTTTAATAATCACCGGATAACCAATTTTCTCTGCTACTTGAATAGCTTCTTCTTCCGTTTCAACAATGCCATCTGATCCTGGTACAACAGGAACCCCAGCATTTTTCATCGTATCTCTAGCTACGTCTTTCGTTCCCATTTTTTGAATAGCTTCTGCTGAAGGTCCGATAAACGTAATATTACATGCTTCACAAATTTCAGCAAAGTCAGCATTTTCTGCTAGAAACCCATATCCTGGATGAATTGCGTCTGCTCCAGTAGAGGTTGCTATGGTCATGACATTTGTAACATTTAAATAGCTTTCTTGACTGGTTGCAGGACCAATACAATATGCTTCATCTGCGAGTTGAACGTGTAGTGATTCCTCATCTACTTCAGAGTACACTGCAACCGTTTCGATATTCATCTCTTTTGCTGCACGTATGATGCGTACAGCAATTTCTCCTCTATTTGCGATTAATATTTTTTTAATCATATGCTAAGCATCCCCTTAATTCTTCACTCTGAATAATGGTTGTCCATATTCAACAAGTTCTCCATCCTCAACTAGGATTTCAACAATTTCACCTGTTGTTTCAGATTCAATCTCGTTAAATAATTTCATTGCTTCAACAATACATACAACCGTATCTGCTGACACACGTGAACCTTCCTTTACATATGGATCATTTTCCGGTGAAGAACGGCGATAAAATGTTCCTACCATTGGTGAGACAATTTCTGAATCATATTCAACCTGCGTAGATGTTGGGTTATTTACATTTTTTCCATCATCTTCGTTTGAAGGAGTAGATACTTCTTCTGCTTCAACATGAGTTTGAATAGCCTCTGTTACTTCTTTTGTTTGTTCAAAGACAGGCTGTACATTCGATTGGTTCTTTCCTAATTCTTTTTTCAGTTTTATTTTGGTTCCATTTGTTTCATACGAAAATTCATTAATTGAGGATTGATCAATTAGTTTTATGATTTCTCTAACTTCTTGTACTTTTAACATATTCCTAACCTCCACTTATTTACTTGCTTTTTTATGTATTTAACCGAATACGCAGCTTTTCTAGTTTGTACATTCTAAATATGTAGTTTGATATCATTTTACGCATTCCCATACAGAGTAATTATAACAATCTTAGCACTTCAATGCGAATACTTTCCACTTATTTCTGTTTTTAAATTCGTATCCGGTAAGAAAAAATGTTCAGGATTTTATCCCTGAACATTTCATCGTAAGCGTATGACTCGTTTTATCGTTGTTATTTTATTCTCCAGTTGATTGATAATTGACATCTACAGGAACCTCACCAAACTCATCTTTCACCATCTGCATAATATTGACTGCTTCTTCAGAGGAAAGTTCGTCCACTTTCACATGTACATGAATTTTCTCCTTATCAGAAGATTCGCCACTGTCATAGCGAACGAGCACGTCTTCATATGTGTCTACCGCCGCTAAAATTTGGTCCTGTACAATTGATTCTCTTGAGGCAAGCTGGTCAATGAGTTGAATATTATTACGTGCCTCGTTTTTCTCTTCAGTTGAAGCAGATGCAGAAGCAACTACATCTTGAAGCATTTCTCTTTTCATACTACGTTCGTTTTGTAACTCCAATCGAATCGAAGTGAATAACTCATCATGTCCAACTTGTTCTATATTACCTACATCTGCCTCCATACCTTCAGAACTTGTCTCTTCATCTGCCGGTATTAAGTTTTCATCATTAAAAGCTACTTCACTTCCTTTTGGGGAAAAAATATAGTAAATACTTAATACAATCATTAAACTAAGCATTGTTAATAACCATACGGTTTGTCTTCTCAAATGATTCATCCTCCTTATTATTTAGGCATGACTGATATCCGATGTGGTGGGACACCAAGGACTTTTGCAACCGATTCAATCACCCACATTTTCTTTGTAGCATCCTCTACTCCATTTGCTACAATAAAAACACCACGTACGTCTGGTTTTTTGGTTTGTACGAGTATAGGAACTTCTTGATCTCCTTGGCGAATCAGTACAACCTCAGACTCTTCTGTGTTATCCTTTACTTTTCTTTGACCACCATTTGTATCGGTTTCATCAGTCGTTTGTGTACCTTTAATTATATTTTTTTCAAACACTTTTACGTTTGTTGAATCTAAATTAACCATCACTTCTACATGTGTTACACCTTGTATGTTTTCAATCATTTTTTCTAAATCTTCTTCATAATTTTTTTCAAGTTTCTCTTTTTCCTCTTCCCTTGTACCTTCTTTACTTGATGTTTTAATTGTTTCATGTTCATTGTTTTGAAGCGGTGGTTCAGTAACGGTCCTTTGTTCACTCGGGGAAGAAAATATATTACTTACTAGTAAAATAAATAACCCTATCAACCCAATCATTAATAAATAGGAAAATTTATTTGATTTTTTTTTAGCATCAGTTGTACTCGGTTCAAATAAGTCTTTCAACTTTTGAAACCACCTGCTCATGAAAGTCCCTCCCCCCATATAATATTCAATTCTTTATCATGCACCTCCCATACATCCTTTAACGTGCGAATGATGGATTCTACATTTTCTTCAGGTTGTACAATTTGTTCATTTGGACGAATGATCACCTCTTCTACTTTTTCAATGGTGTTTACTTCTTCCTCATTCCCTTCACTACTTTGGACATACACATCCATTTGGTCCAATGAGTCATATGATCGCTCTTGATTCGATTGAAAGTAATATACTATTTCACGGATCTCAAGCGAATGTTCTTCTAATAAAGGGTCCTCCGCTTCATAAATAAGTTGTTTTGTCATTTCTTCTAAAATATATGCATCAGTTGAGGCTTGTATATCTGTTTTTTGTAAATTTATTAAATTATTTATGGAATCTGTTTCAATTTGCTCATCAAAGGATGTAATATGCTTTTGGATTTCATTGGAAACATCTATTTGAAAAATCATAAATACAGGCTTTAAGAACATGAGTATTAATATCAATCCCACTACTAATTGGATATATTTCTTTAATGTGTTTGACGGTAGAATTAAATCAATAATGATAGCGATCAAGATAAACAATATAATTTGTTTAATCCATTCAACGAGAAATGCCATGGTATTCATCCTATCGTAAAAATAAAGTGACATTGCTGGCGATAAGAATAATGACTAATGAGAGGAAAAACATTAATGTAACAATTAATAAACATGTGAGAATATACATCATAAACTTACTAATGATTTGTAAACTCTCAATAATAGGTCCATCGCCAATCGGCTGTAATAAAGCAGCAGTTAATTTATACATAAGCGCGATTACTGCAATTTTTAGTGCTGGAAATAATGCAGTAAACAAAATGATGATGACCCCTACAATACCGACAGCATTTTTTAATAAAAGTGAAGCGGACAAAACCGTATCAGCAGCATCGGTAAACGTTCTGCCAATGACAGGAATAACATTTCCGGTAATAAACTTTGCCGTTTTCATCGCTACTCCATCCTGGATAGCTGTAGCCGTTCCTTGGATGGAAATCACACCAATAAATAATGTAAAAAACATACCAAGAATGGTTAACGCTACTGTTTTTAACATTTCTGCTAGTTGTGTAACCTTATAAGTTGAATGCATAGTACTGATGATAAATAATAAAGCTGACATATAGAGTAGCGGTAAAATAAATGAAGATATTAACATTCCACTACTATGGACGATAAACAATACAACTGGATGAAAAAAAGAAACCGTTAATATATTTCCAAAAGTTGCCAGTAACCCAATTAACAACGGAATAATTCCTATCATAAAACTACTCATCATAGAGACTGCATCTGTTGTATACATAAATGCACTATAAAAACTATTTAAGGCAACATAGATTAATGAAATATACACGATAAAATATGCAATTTTACTAACCATACTTTTATCAAAAGCAGTATGCATCGTTTGTAAAACAACAGAAAATAAAGTAAGTATTATAAGCATGCTCAACACTTTTCCACTAGCAATAACTTCTGCAAATAGGAATTCTAGCGCACTACTTACAATATTTTTAATAGAAAGTGACTCCTTGTCCTTAATCAATTCAAATAAAGTACGATCCTGCATATCATCCATGTATTTTCCATATGTTTTTGTCAGTTCTTCCCAGTGGTCCTCAAGTGAATCTAGATGAAGGGAGTCCATCATTTCATCCGATATATCTTCACTAGATGCATGGGTCTTTCCAGGAACAATTAAAGTTAGTATTGCCATAAATAAGAATATAGTAATGATATGTTTAAGATTCATGATTGTAGAGTTCTCCTCTCTACATACAGACATTATGCTTGTGGAAGAAATGCTAAAATAGTCTCTATCAATGATTTTATAATTGGAATTGCTAATATAATAATGAATATTTTACCGGCAAGTTCAATTTTTGTTGCTAGGGAACTTAGACCAGCATCCCTTGTCATACTCGCTCCAATTTCTACAATGTATGCAATTCCAATCACTTTTAATATCGTTTCCACATAAACATGTTCAATATTTGCTTGTCCACTTATAAAATGAATGAATTCAAATACTGCAGAAATTTGTTCGATAATCGATATAAAGATAATGATTCCAGATACAATTACGAGAAGATAAGCAATGGATGGGTGAAGGTCCTTTAAGATTACATATAAAATCGCCGTTAATATTCCTAGAAATACGATTTGCAATATATCCATCGTTCATTATCCTTGGAAAAGAAACACGGATTTAATTTGTTCAAAGATATCCGATAAACCGTTTATAACGATGACCAAAACAATAATGAAACCTACAAGCGTTGCAAATTGAGCGAACTCTTCTTTTCCCATCTGCTTTAAAATCGTGTGAATGAGGGCCACTATAATCCCAATTCCTGCAATTTGAAATATTAATGTAGCATCTTGAGATAACATCATCGTTCCCCTTTCCTCTTAAATAAGCAATAGCACAACAAAAATCCCACATAAGACTCCTAAACTCTTTGCCATTTTTCCATATGTCCCTGCCTGTTCTTGAGCCATTTCTAATTCTCTTTGTAGATGTGTTTGTGTTAACAGAATGTTTTTTTGTTGTTGCGCGAGATCGTGTTGCCCCAATGTTTTTCCAAATTGCAATAATATTTCATACTCATTTCTTCCAAGAGCTGTTTTTTCGGTTACTTTATTCATCTCTTCAGCCCACATTGTATAGAAATCCACATGGTTTTGATTATTTTGCATGCGGGTATATAAATCCATAAAAATCGACTCTATTGGCGGTGGAGCTTGCTTTGCCAAAATACGAAAAACCTCGTCTAAGGGAAGCTTACTGTACATCATCTCTGCTTCGAGTATTTGCAATGTACTTTTTAAATATCGGATATGTTTTGGACGGTTATACAGTTGCTTACTATAATAAAAGCCAAACCACGTTGTCACACTAATGAAAAGCAGTGCGCCAATCCACTTCATCTTTTTCATCCCCTATGTGTAACGGACTTTTTACCGGATTCCACTCAGCATCATACACAGTCTGAATCGTTCCAGGGATTTCTAACGCATTTAAGTGAACAATTCGCATAAAAGATTTTGTCTGAAATAATAGTTGAAAGGATGGTCGTTCACGAATATCTTCAATAGAATTAGCGTGAGCTGTACAAATGACAGAAACTCCGGCATGCATTGCCTCTTGAATTCCTAGAATATCCTGTTCACTCCCTATTTCATCCACGACTAAAACTTCTGGTGACATGGACCTGATAAACATCATCATACCCTCAACCTTTGGACAGCGATCAAGCACATCAGTTCTTCTTCCTACTTGTAATGTAGGAATCCCTCTATGTGATGCGGCTATTTCTGATCGTTCATCAACCAATCCTACCTTTTTGGAAGGGATACCTCCCCATCCATTTGAAATCAGTCGTGTGACATCTCTTATGAGGGATGTTTTTCCTGTTTTCGGAGCTCCTATAATTAGTGTATGTTTGTAATTGTTTTTATAAATATAAGGTAAAAGTGACTGAGCACATCCTTGATGCTCTTTCGCAATTCGTATATTTAAAAATGTAATATATTGTAGTGCATGTATTTTGTTATGAGAAGCGGTTACTTCTCCTGCTAATCCAATCCGATGTCCCCCTTTAATCGTCATGTATCCTTCTCGCAACTCATCTTCCATTCGATATAATGAGTAAGCACTAATCTGATTCAACATAGATTGAACATGTGATCTTTGTAAAACAAACTCTTCAATAAAAATTACAAAATCATCAAATACA
>DATGUV010000147.1:0-17784 GCA_035301025.1 Bacillota bacterium
TAAATAAGAAAGGGAGTGATTCATTTGGATGAATTCTTACATGATCACCCAAGTAAACCAAGAACACGGGATGAAAAGGAAAAAGTTATGAACCGTTTAAAACGAATTGAAGGACAAGTTCGTGGCATACAAAATATGGTAGAAGATGATCGATACTGTGTGGATATTTTAGTACAAATCAGCGCCATCCAGTCCGCATTAAAAAATGTAGGCTTCGCGGTTACGGAAAGACATATTCATCATTGTGTAAGTGATGCGGTGAAACAAGGCGAGGGTAAAGAAACAATTGACGAATTAATGAGTGTATTAAAACAGTTTTCTAAGTAAGGAGGGAATAGGATGAGTGAAACAAATCATGCAACAATAGGCATTACAGGAATGACTTGTGCTTCTTGTTCCAATCGTGTTGAAAAAACATTAAATAAAATGGACGGTGTGACAGCGCAAGTTAATTTAACAACGGAAAAAGCGACAATCGATTTTGACTCAGAAAAATCCTCATTAGAAGAGATTACGAAGAAAATTGAAAATATCGGTTATGGGGTTGTAATGGAAACCATCGAATTAGATGTGTTTGGAATGACATGTGCAGCGTGTTCCACTCGGATTGAAAAAGTATTAAATAAGCAGGATGGAATAGATCATGCAACCGTAAACTTAACGACAGAAACGGCATCGATTGAGTATAATCCAGCACTCTTAGACACGCAAGAAATAATAGAAAAAATTAAACATATAGGCTATGATGCAAAACCAAAGGCAGAAGCTGCAGAAAAACAAACACATAAAGAAAAAGAAATGAAACATATGCAGATAAAATTAATCATTGCTGCTGTTTTATCTGCACCACTATTAGTAACCATGCTTGTTCATTTATTTAATATGAACATACCAAGTATATTCATGAATCCATGGTTTCAATTTGCTTTAGCGACACCCGTTCAATTTATCATTGGATGGCAGTTTTATGTAGGTGCATATAAAAACCTTCGTAATGGCGGAGCGAATATGGACGTGCTTGTAGCATTAGGTACAAGTGCTGCCTATTTCTATAGTTTATATGAATCCTTTAAAACAATTGGGAATCCAGCAAACGAACCACATTTGTATTTTGAAACGAGTGCAGTATTAATCACGCTCATTTTATTTGGTAAATATTTAGAAGCACGAGCAAAAAATCAAACAACGAACGCCCTATCTTCACTTCTCAATTTACAGGCGAAAGAAGCCCGTGTGATTAGAGATGGGGAAGAGATGATGATTTCCGTTGAAGATGTTGTAGTCGAAGATCGGTTAGTTGTTAAACCGGGAGAGAAGATACCTGTAGATGGACGTGTCGTGAAGGGGAGAACCTCTGTAGATGAATCCATGTTGACCGGGGAATCTATTCCAATTGAAAAGGATATCGATGCAACCGTTATTGGTTCAACGATCAACAAAAATGGAACCATTGAAATGGAAGCAACAAAGGTTGGAAAAGATACGGCACTAGCATCGATTGTGAAGGTAGTGGAAGATGCTCAAGGCTCAAAGGCACCTATCCAGCGTCTTGCCGATGTTATTTCCGGTTATTTCGTTCCAATCGTTGTTGTGATTGCTATGTTAACATTTACAGTTTGGATAACTTTTGTTCAGCCAGGTGAATTTGAGCCTGCATTAGTTGCATCTATTGCTGTATTAGTAATTGCCTGTCCATGTGCATTAGGGCTTGCGACTCCTACTTCAATCATGGTAGGAACTGGAAAAGCAGCGGAGAACGGAATTCTTTTTAAAGGTGGGGAACACTTGGAACGAACTCACCAATTAGAGACAATTGTGCTTGATAAAACGGGAACAATTACGAAAGGAAAACCTGAAGTTACCGATTTTACAGGTGATGCGGAAGCCTTACAACTACTTGCAAGTGCAGAAAAAGGTTCAGAACATCCACTTGCAGAAGCAATTGTCTCCTATGCAACGGAGCAAGATGTTGATTTACTAGAAGTTGATGATTTTTCTGCTATACCTGGGCACGGTATTAAAGCAACTATTTCCAATCATGATATTCTTGTAGGTAATCGAAAATTAATGAAGGATCATGATGTAGCAGAGGGTGATGCAGAACAAGAATTAGTTGATTATGAAGTAGAAGGAAAAACAGCGATGCTAATTGCTATTGATGGAAAGTATCGCGGAGTAGTTGCTGTTGCAGACACGATTAAAGAAACAGCACCACAAGCAATTAAAGAGTTAAAAGACCAAGGACTAGAAGTTATCATGTTAACGGGAGATAATGAGCGAACAGCACAAGCAATTGCAAAACAAGTCGGCATTACTGAAGTAATCGCTCAAGTGTTACCCGAGGAAAAAGCAGATAAAATAAAAGAGATCCAGCTTCAAGAGAAAAAGGTAGCGATGGTTGGTGATGGGGTAAATGACGCTCCAGCATTGGCGATTGCAGATATTGGAATTGCCATTGGTACAGGAACCGAAGTTGCCATTGAAGCTGCAGATGTAACGATTCTTGGTGGGGAACTTCTCCTTATTCCAAAAGCAATGAACATAAGTCACGCAACGATTAAAAATATCCGTCAGAATTTATTTTGGGCATTCGGCTATAATACAGCAGGAATCCCTGTTGCAGCCATTGGATTACTTGCTCCGTGGATCGCTGGCGCCGCAATGGCTTTAAGTTCAGTGAGTGTTGTTTCTAACTCCCTTCGTTTAAAACGAGTGAAACTTTGATCAAACAACCAATTTAAAGGAGGTGAAGTGGCAATGGAAAAGACATTACATGTACAAGGAATGACATGCGGTCACTGCAAAATGGCCGTTGAAGGAGCTTTAACAAAACTAGCAGGTGTATCAAAGGCGGAAGTTGACTTAGATGCAGGACAAGTTGCTATTTCTTTTGATGAATCACAAGTAAATGAGGATACGATGAAAGAAGCTATTGAAGAGCAAGGCTATGATGTTGATTAAATATAAAAAAGCTGGTTTCTTTTTTTGAAAACCAGCTTTAATTATTTAATTTAACAGTAGGGAAAATCTTATAACATATATATACTTGAAGACTACTTAGGGTGGAAACAAGAAAGGCAGCAAAAATATTCAATCTGATTATCTTCAAACGAATATTGCGATACATTTATTTTTAGAAGAGGGAGTAAAAAAAGAGCTCAAACCTTAAACAATAAAGGTTTAGCTCTTTTTACATGTGAATTCTTTCCCGCGACATGCACACGGTTCCATCTAATGAGAAATATGCATCAGGTAACGTATCCAGGGATTGCAGGACACATATCTTATATGTTAAACAGACTGCTCAAAGGATAAAAAGTTTGGAAGTTGTTTTTCTCGTTTGTCCAACATAATTTGTTCTGGTGAAATATTGTTTTGACGTAAAATCTCAATATTTTCTAACAGGAATTCATCACTTCCAACGACATAGAAAATACCATCTGTATCTGTTGCTAATTCATTTACGCGCATATAGTATTCTTCCCGATTGTCAACGAATTCGGAAATGAAATTTTTATCGGTTTGGGATGTAAAAGTGTCTGTGAATAGGAAGTGCCTTGATGAATCGATATTTAATGAGTGCATGTGGCTAATATCATCCATCTGGTTGAAATAATCAAGTACAAGTGGTCTGAAAGTAGCTAGCCCAACACCAGATGAGAGTAGATAGACATGTTTGTTTTCACGTTTTAAAGGTACGTTGGAATGGGTTTTAAATAAAGCAATTTCACTACCAACTTCAAGGCTTCTTAATTGCTCTTTATACTCAGAGCATAAATCGCGTATACGTGTAGTGATTCCAATGGTCTGTTCTTGGGGTAATGTCATAATAGACATATGTCGAATAAGTCCACGGTTTGGTTTGTCTCCATGATTAAATCCTTCTAAAGCTAAATGAGTATGGGCACCTTCTTCCCAAGTAAAACCTTCCGGGCATTCTAATTGATATGTAACAACATCAGGGGATTCCTGAATAATTTCTTGAATAGTCGTCCAGTAAATTTGCATATAAGATTCTCCTTTATTTGTTATTTTTAATAATCTAATATCTACTATACAGGAAATGATAATCATTCTCAATCAAATGACCTCAACATAGTCTATAATGCCTCTTAAAATTGGGAGGATATTCGTTTGTTTATACGGCTATGATTATGTAATGGAGTCCACATAATGCTGCGAAAATGTTTTGCATGTCCCCTTTATCGGTCCGCAATCTAGAAAATACTTTCTTCAGCATTGGGATCTGTAACAGAATGAAAAATAGGTAGAAACATTCTTTGTTACATGAGTGAATTTCATAATCACCCCAATTAGCTATTTGAGTACAACATAGAGTTTCAAAGGACTTAGCGGAATTGCATATTGTAAGGACAAAACATAACATACGTATGATGAAATTCGTTCAAATAACCATTGTAAATGACTCCGATTTCATTTATACTTGTATATAACATGCATAGACTGACAGTCGGTCTAAAGGAGGAGCCTATGGTTCGATCAGAAGAGGCAATCGAGCGGAAAAATGAAATTTTACATGTAGCCGAAAGATTGTTTAATCAAAAGGGATATGATGCTACAAGTACGAATGATATTTTAAATGAAATTGGTATTGCAAGAGGAACACTGTATTATCATTTTAAAAATAAAGAAGCGATTATGGATGGGGTGATTACTCGATATATTCAGAGAATCATTAGCCGTGTCCAAAGTGTATGTGATCAAAAAGAGATACATGCCACTGAGCGACTACTATTAGCTATTGGTGCATTAAATATATCAGAAGATGTCTCAGATGATGTCATGACACATATTCATCAACCTCAAAATGCCTTAATGCACCAAAAAATCGAAGCTGCACTATTTCAGAAAGTGACTCCACTACTCGCAATGATTATTCAAGATGGTGTAGAAGGTGGTGTTTTCGAAACAGATTATCCGTATGAAAGTGTAGAAATGTTATTTATGTATGCTGTTTTCATCTTTGATGAAGGAAACAATAAGCTGTCAAAAAAAGAACAACTCACAAGAAAAAATGCTTTTTCTTACAATGTCGAACGCATTCTTGGAATGGAACATGGAGCGATGGAAAAGCCGTTAAAGAACATATTCAAAGGATAGGGGAAATCGTATGTATATCCGGATGATCTATAACGATTTACGTGCAAACAAACTCGTTAGTAGTGCAATCATGTTATTTATAATGATTGCGACTACATTAGTGAGTATTGTAGGAATCATTTCTATTCAACTGATTGGTTCGTTAAATATGTTGATGAATCAAGCTCAAGTTCCTGATGTTTTGCACATGCACCAAGGAGAAGTGAATGAAAAGCGTATGGAACAATTTGCCAATGATCATGAGAATGTAAAAGACTTTCAGATTCTAGATTTTTTGACTATTCCAGGTGCTCACATACAACTTGGTGATACAAATTTAATGGACAGTGTACAAGACAATGGATTTTCTACTCAAAGTTCAAAATTTGATTACTTGTTAGATATGCACGGGGAGCCAATCCAGCCAAAAGAAGGAGAATTATATGTTCCAATTGGACATATGAAAAACGGAGATGTGCAGGTTGGAGATAAGACGGTAATTGCTGGAGAAACATTTCTTGTAGCGGGATTTTTAAGAGATGCCCAGATGAACTCACCATTAGCTACTTCCAAACGTTTTCTAGTTCACGAAGAAGACTATAAAAAATTAGTGCCCAAGGGTTCCACGGAATATTTAATTGAATTTCGCCTAAAAGATGCCTCTAAAACAAATGAGTTTGAAACATCCTATATGAATGCAGGATTGGAGGCAAATGGACCAAGTATCACAAAGGATTTATTTTTCGTTATTAATGGATTATCAGATGGAGTTATGATTGTACTTATTTTGTTTGTTGGGTGTTTAATTATTGTAATCGCATGTATGTGTATTCGTTTCGCAATATTAACAAAAATAGAGGAAGATTTTCGGGAAATTGGAACGATGAAAGCTATTGGATTACGAGATAAGGATATTAAGAAAATGTATATAGCAACATACCTTATTCTCACAGCTTTTGGTTGTTTCATTGGTGTAATGCTATCTTTTATTGTCAGTGATCCATTGCTTGAGAATATTCGTTTGTACATGGGAATAAGAAAGGAAAGTTTTGCGCCTGTATATGTTTCGGTAGCAGGGGGAGCTATTATTTTCTTACTTGTTATAGCATATGTATATGTATTGTTACGACGGTTTAAAAAAATATCGATAGCTACTGCAATTCATGTAGGAAAACCTATGGGAAAAGAGAGGGGTAGTTCTCGTTTTTCTTTAAGTGCACAGCGTATTTTACCCACAAATATATATGTAGGGTTAAAAGATGTATTTTCACGTAAACGCCTATATACTACAATGCTATTAGTAATTGTTCTATCAAGTTTTATTATGATTATTCCTTGGAACACATATCAAACTATTTCATCACCTGAATTCACAAAACATATTGGTTTTGGACAAATAGACGTACTCATAAATATGAATGATCAAAATGTTGATTCAAATGAGGAGGAAGAAATAAAAACATATCTTGAAAATAATTCGTCGATTGATCAATTTGTAGTAATGACGTCAAAGTCTTTTATGGCAGTAAAAGAAGACCATGTAGAGGAAAAAATCATTATTGAACTCGGTGAACATGATGCATTTCCCATTGAATATATAGAAGGAAAAGCACCTACACTTCAAGATGAAATTGCTTTATCTTCTATGAACGCATCTGAATTTGAGAAGAATGTGGGTGATATTTTAGAGATTGTTGTAAATAAAGAGCGAAGAGCCTTTCGCGTCACGGGAATATACTCCAATGTATTAAATGGTGGAAAAACTGCTAAGGCAACAATTGTAGCTGAGGACGCACCAACCATGTGGAAAAGTTATTATATTCAAGTGGATTCTAAAGAGCTTATAGAAAAGACTGTAGATCATCTATCAAGTAGATTTCCTTTTGTAAAAGTCACTGACGTGCAACAGCATAAGCAACAAGTATTTGGCAACACTATTTCCTCGATTCAATTAGCAGCGTTTGTCGCTCTGCTTGCGTCATTATTAATTACGGGTCTCATTTGTACGCTATTTATGCGGTTATTAGTTGCGAAAGATCGCCTGGAAATAGGAATTCTTAAAGCAATAGGATATACAAATAAAGATATATCCAAACAATATGCTACAAGAAGTATTGGTGTGCTCATTGGAGGCGTTATTATTGGTAGTGTGTTAGCGAATACTGTTGGCGAATGGATCATTATAAAATTATTTTCGACTCTTGGAATTGAAGGACTTGCATTGCAAAGTCACCCATATATTTATGTAGGATTTCCGGTAATGATGCTCATAGTTACGTTGATAGCGACGCAAATAGGAACAAATCAGATAGGAAAGACAACAATTACGGACCATATAAAGGAGTAGACAATGGAAAAAGTTATAGAAGGAATTCATATGAACAAATCTTATCAAGTTGGTAAAGACATGCAACATGTCCTAAAGGATGTATCTGTCACCATCTATCAAGGTGAATTTGTTTCTGTCATGGGACCTTCAGGATCTGGTAAGTCTACATTATTGTATGCACTCAGTGGAATGGAATCTATTGATAATGGAAGGATTCAATTTAATCAGCAGAATTTGAATAGGTGCAATAATATTGAACTGTCTGATATACGCAGACGGCAGATGGGATTTGTTTTCCAGCATCCTGTATTTTTAAAAAACATTACAGTAATGGATAACATTATTCTCCCAAGCATGCGTGACAACCGAAAGAAACGTAAGCAACTTGTTAAAAGAGCATACCGTCTATGCGAACAAACGGGAATAGCTCATGTAGCCAAGCAAATGCCTTATCAACTTTCTGGAGGACAGTTACAAAGAGCGGGGATATGCCGTGCACTCCTACATCAACCAATCATGTTATTTGGAGACGAACCAACAGGGGCACTAAACTCCACTGCTGCTCAGGACATAATGAATTACTTTCAACAGGCGAATAATAATGGAACAACAATTTTACTCGTAACTCATGATACGAAGGTGGCTGCACAATGTGAACGGATATTATTCATGAATGATGGAGGTATTGTTGACGAATTACAGTTAGGAAAACGTGTTGAGACGGATATGAATGATCGGATTAAAAAAGTGACGAAAAAGATGCTTGAAGCAGAAGTATAAATTCACATGTGCAGATGCAAGGAGGAATGAACATGAGGAATATAACATATCTATTAGGTGTATTATTTCCTTTAAGTATATTCATTTTTTACGGATGGAGATATGCATCACGTAAACGTACGATTCCGTGTCCATTTTGGTTGCGATGGTTCGTTGAAATTGATAATCCTTTCACAAAAACGAATAAGGCTGTGAACATTATCGAGCACTCTAGAATTCAACCATGGATGAATGTAGTTGATGTTGGATGCGGGCCGGGAAGAGTTGCGCTCCCAGTAGCAACGCATGTATTTCCAGATGGAAAGCTTGCAGTTGTTGATATTCAAGAAAAAATGCTTGCGAGAGTTTGGAAAAAAGCAAAGGAGAAAGGCTTAACAAATATAGAGTATATCCAAGGAAAAATAGGATCACACGGATTTGGTCATCATAGATATGATCGTAGTTTGCTCATAAATGTACTTGGAGAAATTACAGAGAAAGAAGAAGCATTTCAAGATATATATACAGCCTTAAAACCAGGTGGAATATTATGTGTCGCGGAAACAATGTTTGATCCACATTATCAAAAAAAGCATGCGGTGAAGGAGTTAGCATATGCTACAGGATTTGAATATGATGGGTTTAAAGGGAGTCGAGTTGCTTATTCATTATTATTTAAAAAACCGATACCAACAAAGTGATATAGTGGAGATCTAAACCGTCTATGGGTATAAAATATGCAGTGACTCCACTACATGATGTATACATGTCTCAACACTTATGAATGATTAACAATCGCTTAATTCTACCAAACTTCACAATAATCGGTAGACATGAAGGTACCAGGACAAATTAGATGGTTACTCACATACGAATATGAACATGTAAGGTAGTGGCAATAATAAATTAGGAAATTATCCCGATTTCTTAAGGAGATGATGAGCCTTCGTGTGCCTAGAGAAGGTCGACTAAAATGGTCCTTCGCTGCTACCTCACGACTTCTCTAACGACAGGATCTCACCCTAGATTTTTCAGGAGAATAGAACGAAACGTATGAACGTATTTATCCCCCCTTGTAGGAGATTTTTTATATTTCCTATGCGACCTTCGTTTTTTGGAGTTTACAACTTGCATTTGTCCCAGTCTCATGATTAATCTTTGCGTAGTTTACTAATTTCTTTACGGGTGTTGTCTGATAAGGAACCACCAAAATCCATTAATTCTACAATGTCTTTAAATGCCCTGTCTGGAATAGCTAAGTCAGCAATTTCTTCCTTCGTAAATCCTAAGTCAATATCATCTTCGCGACCGGCTTCTAATTTTGTGACGAAGTCTGGTTCAGTAACAAAAGGGGTGGAAGCTCCGACCATATCAGCATGCTCTAGTGCTTCTAGTGCTTTATCTGGTGAATTTACTCCCCCAGTTGCCATGACTGGAATCCTACCATTCATATGGTTTGTGACAACAGCATTGACATAAGATCCTTTGAAATTTCCTTGACGAACGGTTTGTTTATAAATATTTCTCCCCCAACTAGCAATGGCCAAATATTGAATGTCCGCTACTTCTAATAATTGGTCCATATAATATAAAAAATCCTCAACACTATATCCAATTTCATTTCCTCTAGTTTCTTCAGGAGTGCCGCGGTAGCCGAGAATGAAATGATTTGGTGCATGTTCATCAATGACTTGTTGTACAGCTTGTAAAACTTCAATTCCAAAACGAGAACGATTTTCGATTGTCTGTGAACCGTAAGCATCTACCCGTTCATTGGAAAATGTAGAAAAGAATGTTTGAATAAGCAAACGTTGCGCTCCTGAAACCTCTACTCCGTCAAACCCCGCATCAATCGCTCGTTTCGTTGCTAGAGCATATTGTTGAACCACTTGTTGAATATCATCTATGGATAATGGATATACCGTATGTTTGATTGGTGTATGCAAATGTAGTTCACTCGGTCCGAATACATATCCATATTTTTGAATGGCAATTTTGGCAAAACGCCCTGCGTGTGTGAGTTGAACAATTGCTTTTGCGCCGTCTTTTTTCATGGCTTTAGCCAGCTGTTTAAGCCCTTCAATACAAGCATCATCATCTATACTAAATCCATATTCAAATAATTGGCCAATTGGATCAATATAGGCTGCACCTGTAATTTGGATTGGTGCGGATGATGCCCGTCTTTTTGCATATTCAATATCTTCTTCGCTCACATGTCCTTCAGCTGTAGAAGAGTTGGTAATCATTGGTGATAATACAAAACGATTTTTTAGTGTGGTGCCGTTGGGTAATGTTAATGTTTCAAATAAAGGTTGGTACTTTTTTGTAAGTGTCATATGGATTCCCCATTCAATCTGAAATGTATATTTAAGTGTTTGAAAGTCTTCTGTACCTTTAATGTAAAATTATCATCAGTTCAAAGTCATGTCAATTTGATACTCAAAGTAATATTGATATAATGAAGAAAGAATTGGTCTATGAACTAATTTTCAAATGTTGTAAAACATATGTGCCTATGAATATTTCATGCATAGGGTAAAGGTTTATAGATTATTTATCATATTAGAAAAAGAGGGATATTCTATGAAAAAACGTGGAAACTATTTATTTATTGAAAAAAATGATGATGTGTATACAGTAAGTATGACGCCAGAACTACAAGATGATATCGGAACCGTTGGATTTGTGGAATTTACAACAGAAGACCAATTAGAAGCCGAAGATGCCATTTTAAACCTAGAAGCATCTAAAACAATACTAGAAATTGCTACACCAATTGCAGGTAAAGTGGTCGCACGAAACGAAGAAGCAACAACAGAACCAACGTTATTAAACGCTGCAAAATCATCTGACAACTGGCTCGTAAAATTAACAGATGTTGATGAAGAAGCATTTGAGAAATTAGAAGAAGCTTAAAAACAGTCCTATCCTCCATCATTATTACAAAATGATAGAGGATAGGATGTGTACATATTATACCGCACAAAAGTAGGGAAAAATAATGAATCAAGAAGAAAGATTGGATGTTTTAATTGATTACTTAACTCGTGAAAACCCCTCAATGGCCATGGAAGCGAACGGAATGGATGAGAAGATTTCCTTGTTTCGAGGACTATGTAATGTTCGCCCACCTGAGAATGTGTCTGATGATTTTTTACGTGTGCAAGATGCTTTTTTAACCGAATGGAATGAATCACGAACCATTACACGCATGGAAGATTTACAAGAAGTTGAACCACAGGTATATGTATGGCAAGGGGATATTACACGTTTGGCCGTAGACGCAATTGTGAACGCAGCAAACAGTGATTTTATTGGTTGTATGCATCCGAATCATCATTGCATTGATAACATAATTCATACCCGGGCGGGTGTCCAGTTGCGTTTAGAATGTGCTGATATCATTCAAAAGCAAGGTCGGAAAGAGGCAATGGGTAAGGCAAAATTAACAAAAGGATATAATTTGCCTGCACCTTATGTAATTCATACTGTTGGACCTTACATTGATCAACGAGGGGTCACGCCGTTAAAAGAGCAATTATTAGCGTCTTCTTATAAGTCTTGCTTAGATGTAGCGACGGAAAAAGGACTGACGTCAATTGCATTTTGCTGCATATCAACGGGTGAGTTTAATTTTCCAAATAAACGAGCAGCTGAAATAGCGATTGAAACAGTACGTACATATATCACGGAAACAGATGCACATATACAAGTTATTTTTAATGTGTTTACTGATAAAGATGCGCGTATATACGAACAACTATTAGGGCATAGAGAATAGGGGATTAACATGCAACAAACCGAACAACATTGGCAAACCTTAACAAATGACTCACTTACCCAAGCAGAATGCTTACATGGACTTATTGAGGAAGCGGAAGCAATTGTCATCGGTATCGGTGCAGGCATGTCCGCGGCAACAGGGTTCACATATGTAGGCAAAAGATTTACAGATGCATTCCCAGATTTTATTGAAAAATATCGTTTTTTTGATATGTTACAAGCAAGCTTATTTGAATTTGAAAACGCTCAAGAATATTGGGCATTTCAAAGCCGTTTCTCATTATTAAATTTTTTTGATCAGCCTGTTGGTCAAGCATATGTTGATTTACGAGAAATGATTGAGGGTAAAAACTATCACATCATTACTACAAATGCGGATAATGCTTTTTATGCGGCTCATTATGATATGGATAAAGTTTTCCGAATCCAAGGGGAATACGGGTTATGGCAATGCAGTGAGTATTGTCATCAACAAACATACCAAAATGAAGAATTGATTCGACAAATGGTTCGTGAGCAATCGGATATGAAGGTTCCAGCTTCACTCGTTCCTATGTGTTCAGAATGTGGTGCAGGGCTTGAAGTGAATAAACGAACAGAAGAAAAAGGAATGGTAGAAGACGGTTATTTTCATGAACAAAAAGAACGATATGAGCAATTTTTAGCTGCAAACGAAGGTAAAAAGGTTCTATTTTTAGAAATTGGTGTAGGACATACGACTCCCCAATTTATTAAACATCCATTTCAACAAATGACGGAGAAGAATCCTCATAGTTTATTTGTGACGATGAATGAACGGGAATACCTCATTCCACGAGGCATTCGGGAGCAAACCGTACGCATGGATGAAGATATTGCAGAAACACTACATAATGCTTTGGAAAATAAATGACTTTTTTATAGGAGGTACCAATGTATTTAATTAGTTCAGAACGTGACGGAGAATGGATTTATGACCCAGGAATGGCTATGGCTTTACAAGAATATGTAAGACACAATATTTTCTTAGATGACGATGTACTATTTCCATATATGATGCATCCTGTTGTTCAAATTGGTCGATTTCAAAATGCCTATGAAGAAGTGAACCAACCGTATATGGACGAACATAACATCCAAATTGTTCGCCGGGATACAGGTGGTGGTGCAATCTATTTAGACGATCAAAATATGAGTTTCTGTTTCTTGCTTGAGGGAGATAACGATATTTATGGTAACTACGCGCGTTTGTATGAACCAGCGATTAAAGCTTTAGAGAAATTAGGTGTGAAAAATCTAGAGCAAAAAGGAAGAAACGATTTATTACTAGACGGAAAAAAAGTATCAGGTGCCGCCATGATGCTTGAAAAAGGGCGGATTTACGCAGGATACTCCCTATCTTTAGATGCGAATTATGAGGCAATGGCAACCGTGTTACATCCGAATCAAAAGAAAATAGAATCACACGGAATTCAATCTGTAAGAAGTCGTGTAGGATCACTTCGATCTCATCTTGCCCCTGAATATCAAGATATGACGGTGTGGGAGTTCTCAGATTTCATGATGTGTGAATTACTCGGTGTCGACGATCTCAGTGAAGCAAAACGGTACGTGTTAACGGAAGAAGACTGGGCAGAAGTGGACAAGCTTTGTGCAGAAAAATATAAAAACTGGGATTGGAATTATGGTAGTTTCAAAGAATTTACATACCAGGTAACAGAACGCTTTCCTGTTGGAACGATTAGCATTGGATTAAGTATTGAACATGGAAAAATATCTGACATACAAATTACTGGAGACTTTTTCGGATTACAATCCATTCAAGAAGTAGAAAACACACTTATAGGAACACGACTGAAAAAAGATGCCTTGTTACAAGCATTAGACGATTTAGAGATATCCACCTATTTTGGAGATATTTCAAAAGAAACGTTCGTGAATTATATGCTCAGTATTCCAACGGAGAGTGAAGAAGTGAAGAAAGAAGGCTAAACGTGGTTACATTAGGAGTACTTGATTATGCACAAATTGATGAAGGAAAAGATGCAACAAAAGCATTGCATGAAACAGTTTCGTTAGCTAAACATGTCGAAGAACTTGGCTTTGAGCGCTTTTGGGTGGCGGAACATCATAATGTTCCTGCGTTTGCAAGCAGTTCACCGGAATTATTACTCATGCGCTTAGCACATGCTACGAATTGTATTCGACTTGGCTCTGGTGGAGTGATGCTTCCCCATTATAGTCCGTTGAAAGTGGCAGAAAACTTTCGCACGCTAGAAGCATTTTTCCCGAATCGGATAGACTTAGGAATTGGTAATACTGTTGGTACTCCATTAGTGAATAAAACTTTAAACGAACTGAAAAATGGTAAGTTAACCTATGAGCAAAGTATTAAAGATTTGCAAAAATATCTCATAGATGGAGTAGAAGAAAGCCATCGATTTTATGGAATCACTGCTCAACCAACGATTACAACGAATCCACAAATGTGGGTATTATCGACAAGTGTGGGAAGTGCGCAAATGGCGGCCTCTTTAGGAATTGGTTATACATTTGGCTTATTTCCCCTAGCAGGAAAAGATAAATTGCAAGTTGGAATAAAAGCTATAAACACGTACCGTCAAGCATTTACACCTTCAGCTATGATGCCTGAGCCGAGGGTATCTATTGCTCCATTTGTTGTCGTTGGAGAAACAGAAGAAGAAGCCAAAGAGTATGCTCAAGCACTTGATTTATGGCTGCTTGGGAAGAAAAATTTTAGTGAGTTCACTCAATTTCCATCGGTTGAAACAGCTCGAACGTATGCATATACGAAAAGAGATTTACAGATGATTGAAGCGAATCGTACCCGAATGGTTGTAGGAAATGCTACCCAAGTACATGCCCAATTACTCGAATTAGTTAAACAGTTTCAAGCAGATGAAGTGTTACTTATACCGTTAATGCCAGGAATTGAAGCGCGGAAAAAAGCGTTGCAATTACTTGCAAAACAATTTATATAAAATGCCGGAATCAATATACTCCAGTTCTCTTTTGAAAGAAGGGGACTGGATTTTTTCATATGTAGATCAAACAGATAGTTGAATGAAGTTCATAAAGACCAAAAACAGCTACGTCACTACCATATGTAGTTTCAAGCAATTTAACGGAACTGCATGTGGTAGTTAGATGGCATAAGATATGTATTATGAAATTCATTAAGCTATACGTGTATGGATGTATACGGTAAAATAATAGGGAGAAACAAAGGCTACATACAAAAGGATGTGTTCATATGCAACAGCTTATGTTTGAGTCTAGTTGGGATAAGGCAATCGCTGAGCAAGATCGGGTAAAGATAGAGCAAAGTTTCAGCCGACAAGCTCTACTAATTGGTGCGTCTATTCACTTTGTTTATGATAAAAAAGCTGTGAACTATAAGCAGGAAATACTCATTACGACCCTTATTCATAATGGAACAGAAGAGCCGTTAATGATTGAGGATGCACTCATTAATTTTGTTGAAGGGGATCAACATTTACAGGGGATTTTTACGGTTCCTTGCACAATCCCAGCGAAGTCTTCTATGCCATGGACATTTATTTTTAGTGAAACAAATAGTAGCGAATCTCCAAAGTACCACATTGTTTTCGAAAATCAGATGTAATGCTACACCAGTTTTGAAAATCACTTCAATCATTTTTAGCTGAATTAATGAATTTCATAAGGGTCAAAAAATAGCTACTTCATGATCACGTGTAGTTTCAAAAGACGTAACGGAATTACTTATGGTAGTGAGGTAGCATAACATTCGTATTATGAATGTTATTAAGTCATATAGATCAACTAAGCGAACAATGTTACAGATCAAAAATTTGATTGTTAACATTGACTATCTTTTTTATGCCTTGTATGATAGACACATGATTAGGAAGTACTATAACAATTGGATAGAATTGAATGAATTTCAAGATCATTAGAAATTTGTTCCGTGCGTATAATTTCGGGGGATATGGCCCAAAGTTTCTACCAGACTACCGTAAATAGTCTGACTACGCTACGAAAAGGAAAATGAGAGAACTCTATGTATGTGGATGGCTATACATAGAGAGTAGTCTTCTTTTTTTCTTAAATGAAATCGTAGTAGTAGTGCCGACGGAGATTCCCGTATAGTACTACTCTTTTTTTATTTTATTTTAGGAGAAAGAAGGAGAAAAATGAAAAAATATTTTCGCTTTGACGAACTCAACACAAATTACCGTACAGAGTTTATTGCAGGATTAACTACATTCCTCGCAATGGCGTACATCTTATTCGTTAACCCATCAACACTTGCCCTTGACGGAGTGGAAACATTACCTGATGGAGTTACTAGAATGGATAAGGACGCAGTCTTTGCAGCAACAGCGATCGCCGCAGCTGTAGGGACATTATTTATGGGAGTTATTGCTAGGTATCCAATTGGACTCGCACCTGGTATGGGTCTCAACGCATTTTTCGCTTATACAGTTGTTCTTGGATACCAAATTCCATGGGAAACAGCTTTGGCTGGGGTACTTGCTTCAGGAATTATTTTTATTTTTCTTACATTATCTGGTTTACGAGAAAAGATTATTAACGCGATACCAGCTAATTTAAAAATGGCTGTTGGTGCTGGGATTGGTTTGTTTATTGCATTTATTGGGTTTCAAAACTCAGGAATAATCGTTGGAAATCCTGATACATTATTAGCACTCGGAGATATTGCGTCACCAACTGTTTTATTATCCATTTTTGGTATTATCATTTCTGTTATTTTCCTTACGCTAAATATTAAAGGCGGAATCTTTTATGGAATGGTAGCAACGTCTGTTGTAGGGATTTTATTTGGACTTATTTCTGCTCCTTCTAGTATGAGCGATGTAGTAGGAAGTGTTCCAAGTATTGCTCCGACATTTGGACAAGCTTTCTTGCATTTTGGAGATATTTTTACCATTGAAATGCTCGTTATTATTTTAACGTTTTTATTCGTAGACTTTTTTGATACAGCTGGGACACTTGTAGCAGTTGCGACGCAAGCAGGATTGATGAAAGACAATAAACTACCGCGTGCAGGAAAAGCACTACTTGCAGATTCAGCTGCAACAGTTGTTGGGGCGACAGTCGGAACATCTACGACAACATCCTACGTAGAATCAACAGCAGGGGTTGGAGCAGGAGGACGTACTGGATTCACGTCAGTCGTCACGGCAGGATTTTTCATTTTGGCCCTGTTCTTCTCACCACTATTAAGTGTAGTTACAGCAGAAGTTACCGCACCAGCCTTAATTATTGTTGGAGTGCTTATGGCGTCTTCTCTTAAAAACATTGAATGGGATAAATTTGAAGTTGCTGTACCGGCATTTTTCACTATTATTATTATGCCGCTAGCATACAGTATTGCGACCGGAATTGCGATTGGATTTATCTTCTATCCAATTACAATGATTATTAAGAAACGAGGGAAAGAAATTCACCCAGTCATGTATGGGCTGTTCGTGATATTTATTTTATATTTCATTTTCTTAGCATAAATGAGTTCGACGTTTTAAAGATAAAAAAGTTCTCCCAGTTTTGGATAATAAAAGTCCGAAACTGGGTTTTTTTGTTACTAAAGAGGGCCTGGGAGGGGTTAATGTACCGGTTCTGTCCTAAAAGGAGTAGTGTCGGTCACGATGGGATTTCCCTCGTACCCGTTTTGTCCTAAAAGGAGTAGTGTCGGTCACAATGGAAGTCCCCTCGTACCCGTTTTGTCCTAAAAGGAGTAGTGTCGGTCACGATGGGATTTCCCTCGTACCCGTTCTGTCCTAAAAGGAGTAGTGTCGGTCACGCAG
>DATGUV010000148.1:0-12738 GCA_035301025.1 Bacillota bacterium
AGTAGTATTTACATGAAAGGTGATGGTATATATGCAATCTATTGATCGAGTGATGCGAATTATCAATGTAATGATTTCAACGGATCCTAATAAATATTATTCTTTAACGGAACTATCAGAGGCGTGTGATCTTCCTTTAAGTTCCTTACACCGCATTTTAAAAGCGATGGAGAAACAAGGAATGATTAGGCAAGACCTTGAAAGGAAATTATACACAATTGGAACCTTATGGCTTGAATATGGGCTGAAAATATATGATACGCTGGATTATGTGAGCGTCTTGCGACCAGAGTTAGAACAACTTATGCGAACGGTTAATGCAAGTGTGTATTTAAGTAAGCCTGTCGGGGAGGAGTCTATGGTTATCGAAAGAATTGATTGTATCACACAAACGATTCGTACATATGACCGACTAGGACAACGGTCTCCAATCTATGAGGGAATTGCCAATCTGACGATGCTCGCACATATGGAGGGTCGGCAAAGGGAAAAAGCAACGTCTTACATAGAAGAAAATGATGTAGATGTTCATCAGCAATTAGTAGAAATAAAAGAGCAAGGATATGGCATTGGTGAGGATCACTGGAGTAAAGGGATTACTACGATTGCGGCACCTGTCATTAGTCATTATAAGGAAGTTGTTGGTGCCATCAGTGTTAAGTTAATGACAGAGACAGATCTCACTAAAAAAGAATTAACTCAAATTAGTAAAGAGGTTTTAGATACGAGTAATAAAGTTTCATGGAAAATGGGTTCTTATTCATAATGAACCGTACAACTTATTTGCTAGATAACCATTTTTCTAGGCACATGCCTAGGGAGGTGGTTATTTTTTATTTGCCCTCCCAAAAGTATTCTATGCGTCATTTATTGGGCTTTTGATAGATGGTGTTCTAAAAAGTTCTATCGCGATTATGATGCTCTATTGGCGTGTAAGAGCTATCGTATGCTTGCTTTTACAAAAATTGATTCGAAATGAATACAAATATGTGTTGACACAATTAACCGCTTTCACATATAATTAAACACAATACCATATAACAGAATAGATTTCCATTTAGTGGAAAAGGAGGTACGTAAATGTTTTATAGTGATTCGATGTACAAGTCATTAAAACGTGTTATTTTGAAACATCCTACAGATGCTTTCATTAGTCAAGAACATTTAGAGAATGAATGGAGAACATATAATTATGTATCTGTGCCAAACTATGATGAAGCATTGGCTGAATATGAGCAATTCGAAGCAATTTTAAAAGAACATGTGGATCAAATTGATTACTTGCCTCAGTCAAATCAAGTTGGGCTAGATTCGATATATGCACATGATCCTGTGAAGTTTACACCACATGGGGCAATCCTTTTAAACTCAGGTAAACAGTTGAGGCAGCATGAATCAACTGAATATCGAAAGTTTTTAGAGGAGAAAAATATTCCTATTGTTGGCGAGCTAACGGGTGATGCGGTTTGTGATGGTGGAGATATTGTATGGATTGATGAGCGAACGATTGCTGTAGGACGAGGCTTTCGTACAAATGACGAAGCAATCAACCAATTGCGTAAGATTATGAAGCCATTTGTTGATGAGTTTATTGAAGTGCAATTGCCTTATGATCGCGGTCCTGAAGAATGTTTGCATTTAATGTCTTTCATAAGTATCGTTGATGAGGATTTAGCTGTTGTTTATTCTCCTCTTATGCCCGTTTTCTTTAGAGAGCTCTTAGTTAAACGCGGGTTTACATTCATTGAGGTGAATGCTCAAGAGTATGAACAACTAGGCTGTAATGTTTTAGCATTAGGGCCTCGTATATGTGTATTACCTCAAGGGAATCATGAAGTGAAAAGAAACTTGGAACTTGCAGGAGCGCAAGTGTATGAATATAAGGGTGATGAAATTACGTATAAAGGAACAGGTGGTCCTACTTGTTTGACGTCGCCAGTTGTAAGGGCTTAAACAAATCCCTTAAGATTTTATCCATTTAAAAGTAATCACCAAATGTTACGAGGAAGTTACGATCAGACATTTCTGCTGATAACGATTATATGTCAGTGAATCAATAGTCTTATGAGCAGGTAATGTATGGTCTATTCATTTGGGAACATGACACTTTACTTAACGTGTACAAAAACATCTAGAGAATCGATTCATTCAAAGAAATACCCTTGTATACTGTTGTTTTATCACGGATTAACGGGAAGTCTATATCCCTTTTAATTATCTGGAAAAACCAGAAAATAAGAGGGAGGATAAACTGCACGTAAATCCCTGATTCTTCTCAACTAACATTCAGTGAAAACCCTACTGAATGAAGTTTCACTTTATGAATGAATGCGTTTTACTGCTAGATGAGTGTACCTTTTTGTAGGTAGTCTGTTATGAATAAATAATGTGTTCTGTCCTGATTCGTGTACGAATGGTTATACTAGAATGTATTAAAATCAATGTTCAATGTACAAGAAATCTCTGATGTTTCAGAAAGGCTGGGAATTGAATGAGTGATCAAAATGGTCAAGAGAATGTTGCAAATAATAAAACGAAAGATAAAAGCATCAATCCCTTTGTATTAATATTCGGATTGTTAGTTGTGGTGACAATACTTACGTATATTATGCCAGCGGGGCAGTATGAGAGAATAGAAGTAGACGGGACAACGGTTGTTGATCCGGAAAGCTTTTCATTTATCGATCGAACTCCGGTAGGGTTACTGGATATGTTTAATAGCTTTCACCATGGATTTGTTAATGGTGCATCTATTATTTTATTCGTTCTTTTGTTTGGATCAGCTTTAGGGATTATGCAGGCCACTGGTGCAATTGATGAGCTGATTAAATTTATAACGTATAAGTTTGGAAGTAAAGAAAAAGTTTTAATTCCTATCCTTGTGCTCGTATTTGGATTGTTAGGTAGTTTGATTGGATCAGCGGAAGATGTATTGGTCTATATAGCCATCATCGCACCATTAATGGTATCCCTGCGACTGGATGCATTGACAGGCTTTGCGATTGTTCTTTTAGGGGTTTTAAACGTTGGATTTGTTTCAGGGATTACGAACCCATTTAGTGTTGGGGTTGCCCAAACAATTGCAGAATTGCCCATGTACTCAGGGATGGGGTTACGGATTGTCCTTTTCATTGTATTTTACATTGTAACCGTTTTATATATCATACGGCATGCTAAAAAAGTTAAAAAGGATCCATCCGTTGGTGTTTATGGAAGGTTTGAAAAACAAACAGAATTGAAGGTTGAACCAAATTATAAGATGAGTGTACGTCACCGGTTATCGCTTGTAGTATTTCTCGCTACATTTGTTGGTTTGATATATGGTGTGATTCAGTTAGGTTGGTACATCAGTGAAATTGCTGGTATTTTCTTATTAGGTGCTGTTATTATGGGAATTATTACGAAACTAAAACCTGCAGAGATTGGTGATAGTTTTGTAAATGGTGCAAGAGATATGATTGCAGGGGCAATGATTATCGGTGTTGCACAAACCCTTTTAGTAGTTGTTCAAGATGGAAATTTAATGGATACGTTTCTCTACTATTCAGCACAAGCTGTAGGGAGCTTACCACCTGCTTTAACTGCTGTTGGAATGTTTATTATGCAGTTCTTTATTAACTTCTTAGTCGGTTCTGGAAGTGCACAAGCTGCGTTGACGATGCCAATTATGGCTCCATTAGCAGATCTTGTAGGAGTCACACGTCAAACGGCTGTGTTAGCGTTCCAATTAGGTGATGGGATATCAAACGTTATCTTCCCAACCGGTGCTATTTTATTAGCTGGTCTAGGGATGATGGGTATTTCATTTACAAGGTGGATCAAATGGGTTCTGCCATTTGTGATTATCCAATCGATTATTGGAATTATTGTTCTCGTGATTGCACAATTAATTAATTATAGTTAATCATAAATTGTAACTTTAAAAATTGTAAGAAGGAGTTTTATCATGACTATTGAAGAAAGTTTAATCAATGATGTGGTGAAATGGCGTCATCATCTACATCAACATCCAGAGTTATCTTATGAGGAATATAAAACGACCGAGTTTGTTTACGATTTACTGCGTACGTTTGAGGGATTAGAAGTATCCCGTCCAACGAAAACAGGTGTATTAGCTATTTTAAAAGGAACGAAACCTTCGCGTGAGTCAAAAACGATTCTATTTAGAGCGGATATGGATGCGTTACCGATTCAAGAAGAAACAGGTGTTGATTTTAGCTCGAAAATTGATGGTATTATGCATGCGTGTGGACATGATTGTCATACGTCAATGTTACTCGGAGCTGCAAAAGCACTCTCTCAAATGCGCCATGAACTATCTGGAGAAATCCGGTTTATGTTCCAGCACGCAGAGGAAGTAACGCCAGGAGGTAGTATTGAGTTTATCAATGCAGGGGTTGCGGAAGATGTGGATTACGCATTTGCACTACATGTTGATCCTTACCTGAATGTTGGTGAGTTCCAGTTAAAGTATGACGTGCTTCTTGGTACGGCAGATGATTTTAAAGTGAAAATTAAAGGAAAAGGTTCTCACGCATCTCAACCAGAAAATAGTATTGATACAATTGCCATCAGTGCACAAATCATTTCAAACTTGCAGCACATTGTATCCCGTAAAATTTCACCTTTAAACGTTCCAGTCGTTTCGGTGACGAGAATACATGGGGGCGATGCGCTGAATGTGTTACCGGATACGGTTGAAATGGGTGGAACAGTTCGCGCCATTAACGATGAGAGTCGTTTGATTGCACGAAAGCAGGTTGACAAGATTATTCAAGGAATATGTGCAACCCATGATGCAACGTGTGAAATCGAATGGGATATTGGTTATCCTTCAGTGACAAACGCGGATGATGCAGTTGATATTTCGAAAAAATCAATGGAACAGGTTGTCGACGAAAATCAAGTGATTCTCTTGGAGGAACCACAATTTGGAACAGAGGATTTTGCGAATATCTCTCACGCCGTTCCTTCATCCATGCAAATGATTGGTGGGCACAATGAGGCGTTAGGAGACCCTTATCCATTGCACCATCCTAAAATGCAAATTTCAGATGAAACCTTGCAGTATGGAGTCGCATATTTCATGCAGGTTGCGAAAAATACGCTCACAGAATAAATAGGGTTGATACCATTCAATCCACAACGTTAAAAGAGATTTTTTGATGAACTAAAAAGCAAGTATACGTCAGTACTGTATACTTGCTTTTGTTTTGAAACTTTCCAAAAGCGAGTCTTCATCAAGACGAGATTGTGACGTATGAACGGGCAGGAAGTGCATGTGGTTTTATGTGATGCGCTTTTGTATGGGGTATTATATCTGCATGAATTTCATAATGATCAAAAATAGTTTAAAATACGTATTATGAAATTTATTAAACTGCATAAAATAACCGATCAGCCTACTTACGTAGCGCTAATCGGTTATTTATTTCATTCGTTATTTACGCTTCCATCACTTTTCTAATCTTATCAATCGCCCAATCTAAATCTTCTTGACTAATAATTAATGGTGGTGCAAAACGGATGACATTGTCATGTGTTTCTTTACAGAGTAACCCTTCCTCCATTAATGTTTCACAATACGGGCGGGCAGCTTCGGTTAATTCCATTCCAATGAATAAACCTTTTCCTCGTACATCTTTGATAATCGGATTATCGATTTTACGTAATTCTTCCATCATATACTCGCCAAGCTTACGGGAGCGTTCAGGAAGGTTTTCATCAATAATTACATCTAATGCTGCAACAGAGACTGCACATGCAAGTGGGTTTCCGCCGAATGTAGATCCGTGGGAACCTGGATTAAATACACCTAAAACGTCCTTGTTTGCAACGACGCAAGAAATCGGGAATACACCGCCACCGAGGGCTTTTCCTAGAATAATCATGTCTGGTTCAACGTTGTCCCAGTCACACGCTAAGAATTTTCCACTTCTGCCAAGGCCTGATTGGATTTCATCTGCAATGAAGAGAACATTTTCTTGTTCGCACAGGTCATATGCTTCTTTTAAGAACCCTTCAGGTGGAATATTTACACCAGCTTCCCCTTGAATTGGTTCAATTAAAAAGCCTGCTGTATTTTCATTAATGGCTGCTTTTAATGCGTCAATGTCACCAAAAGGAACTACTTTAAAACCAGGCACCATTGGGCCAAAACCACGTTTGTTTGACGGTTCAGATGAAAGAGAGACAGCTGCCATTGTACGGCCGTGGAAATTATCGACACATGCAATGATTTCTGCTTGATCTTCTTTGACACCTTTGACATCATAGGCCCATCTGCGCGCAGCTTTAATCGCTGTTTCGACCGCTTCAGCACCTGTGTTCATTGGTAGTACCATATCTTTATTTGTTAGTTTACAAATTTTTTCATACCATGGGCCGAGTTGGTCATTATGAAATGCTCGAGACGTTAATGTAATGCGATCCACTTGTTCTTTTAAAGCTTCAACAATTTTCGGGTGACGGTGTCCTTGGTTCACTGAGGAATAGGCACTTAATAAGTCCATATATCGATTTCCTTCAGGGTCTTCAACCCAAACACCTTCACCTTTTGCTAGAACAACAGGTAACGGTAGATAGTTATTCGCACCGTACGTGTCGGTTTTTTGAATGATTGCTTCAGTTGTTTGTTTCATGTAATCCCTCCAAGTAGTTGTACACACTATTTTATTAAAGTTTCAGCGTGAAATAGACTGAAAGTGTTTACATTTATCATAACATAAATTATACTACATGTATACAGTATACAAGGGTGATTGTAATGAAAAAGATTAAGCAAAGCGAGACGCTCGCGGATCAGGCATATCAGAAGATTAAACAGGCGATTGTGCAAGGTAAATTAAAGGATGGAGAATTATTACCTGAAGAAAAATTAGCGAAAGATCTTGGGATTAGCCGAACACCACTAAGGGATGCGCTACGTCGTCTAGGCTCTGAAGGGTTAATTATTAATGAAACAGGACGTCCAGCGATGGTTGCTAGTTTTACGAAAGAAGATTCATTAGAATATATGGAATTAAGAAGTTTACTAGAAATATATAATATTGAAAAGATTTTTTCCAAAATAGACCATGCATTTATCGAACAGCTAAAGGAAAATACGAGTGAGCAGTATGACGCTATTTCGCGTAATCATTATAATGACTTTATGGATTTAGATAGAGAGTTTCATTTATTGTTAGCTTCAAAAAATAGCAATCGGGAACTTCAAAAGACGATTCATCGGATGAATACAGGGACGAATCGCGCGTTCTTAATTTTATCCAAAACAGTTCCAAAGAGTGCTAAAGAAGCATACCACGAACATATGGAAATTATTGATGCACTTGAGATGAGAGACTTCGTACGTGCGCGAAATAAAATGATGATCCATATGACGAATGTTCAAGAACGATTTTTAACATACTACGGAGAAGATACAGATATGTAAGAAGGGGAGAAGTACACATGAAATGGAATGAACCTGGAAAATTAGAGGATCTCATCTGCGAGATTGTCGGATGGCATAGCCGAACAGGGACACAAGGAGAAATTGATTTTCCACATAAATTACAGGATAAATTGTTAGAACTTGATTATTTTCAAACGAATCGTTCACATATACAATTACATGATGCCAAGGAGGAACGCAACACATTAACGGCTCTTTATAAGAGTGATGTGACGGATAAAACCATCGTATTAATTAGTCACTTTGATACGGTGCACACGGAAGAATTTGGGGCACTTGGCGATCTTGCTTTTGACCCGAGAACATTAACAGAAGTGTTTAAAGAACGGATCGATGAGTTACCTGAAGATGCGCAGGTCGATTTGCAGTCGGGTGAATATTTGTTTGGCCGTGGAACGATGGATATGAAGATGGGACTTGTTTTACATATGCACTTGCTCGAGCAAGCGATTGTAGAACAGTGGCCGATTAATTTATTGTTAGTAACGGTACCTGATGAGGAAGTGAATTCTTCCGGTATGCGTGCAGCTGTCGGGGGGTTAAATGAAATTCGTGAAACGTTTGGACTGGGGTATGAACTGTTTTTAAATAGTGAGCCATCTTTTTCCCAACAAGCACGTGATGATAATTATTATATTTATTCTGGAACGATTGGTAAAATAATGCCAGCTGCTCTGTTCTACGGGAAAGAAACCCATGCAGGTGAGCCGTTAAACGGAGTCACTGGACACTTTTTAGCGTCTCATTTGACGAAAATGATGGAGTTTAATCCGGCCTTTGAAGAAGTGGCATATGGGGAGAAAACACCACTACCGGTTTGTTTAAAAACGTATGACTTAAAACAAGATTATTCAACGCAAACATCTCATCATACGGCAGCGCTATACAATGTCTTTGTTCTAAAGCGTAGTGCAGCTGAAGTGATGGATATTTATCACCGGGTTGCGACCGAGGCGATGGAAGAGTGCCAACGTCATTATGAAGCGATCTGTGCTCGTGAAGAAACTGAACCGATAGGAACAATTCAAGTGATCCGTTATGGACAACTTGAGGAACATGCGATTCAGAAGTTGGGTGAAGAAGCAGTTAGAGTGATTAAACAAGATGTGTTCACATGCGAAGATTTGGATGAGCGGGAGAAGTCAATCAAACTTGCGGATGAACTCATGTTGCATTGCCAGGAACTCGCACCAGCAACCGTTATCTTTTTCGCACCACCATATTATCCTGCGGTGAATGATTCCGATGATCCGTTCATTCAAGATAAAATTCAGATGACGCAAAATATATTAAAGGAAAAATTTGCTGTTGACGCGAAACAGATACATTATTTCAATGGAATTTCTGATTTAAGTTACGTCAATTACGCTGAGCACGATAATGGTTGGAAGGCATATAAAGAAAATACTCCGACGTGGGGAGATGTATACAGTATACCGTTTGAAGGGATGCAGCAACTACAAGCGCCTGTTTTAAACGTCGGACCATTCGGGAAAGATGCCCATCAATTAACGGAGCGTTTGCATAAGGAAAGTGCATTTGTTCAAACGCCATATGTGTTACGGAAGATTATTGAAAGTATGTTTGCATAAGAATATGCTCGTTCGTTTACTTTTCCTTCGTTAGGAAAAGTAGCGGACGAGCGTTTTTTTCGTTGAATGGATGTAGAAACACAATAGTCAATTTCATACACATAATTGTAAGTAATCGACGAATGACCGTATTAGGCGACTGAAAATACAAAAAAAATGATCGGTGAAAAGAAGAGTGATGAGCATGGCGGATGCGGAAAAGGATGTTGAAAAATTAAATGGGTATATTCCTTATTTGCAGGATGCTTATGAAAAAAATGTTGTTAGCTAGGAAGAGGGTGGTGACTGCGCGGATGATCCATGTGAGACGGATTAGATATAGACTAGAATATGGTCACGATGAACGTTCAACTGTTCCCATTTCAGCTATACCTCCTTGAAACGGTCACGATGCGCGCTCCACCGTGCCCGTTTCTGATATTTTTCTCTAAAAAGGGAACGCTGGGCGCTCCACCGTGCCCGTTTCTGATATTTTTCTGCCAAAAGGGAACGCTGGACGCTCCACCGTGCCCGTTTCTGATATTTTTCTGCCAAAAGGGAACGCTGCCCGCTCCACCGTATTTTATCAAAACACATGATTTCTTGTTCGTTCCTTAGTTAAAGGAAAACATATCATTTCTGACGATTTTTATATCCTTCGACAGTCGAAGTTCTTGACACCTATGCAAACCTACTCTATATTAATCGGTATAGGTCATGGGCATGGGCTTAGGCTGAAAAGAAATCTATCATCCGTACACACTTTATTGTCAGAAAAGTGTAATATCATGACTATTCAGTAGTGTAAGTATGTTGGACGTTCGTTTCACTTAAGTTCATCAACGAAGTTTTTACAGTTTGAAAGCGCTGTTATATATGGATGATCATGGTTTATGGTGCAAAAATGTTTTAAATATAAAGGAAAAGGGTTGATAATCTGTATGACTGAAGAAGAAGAATTACTAGCATATTTGAATGTTGTAGCAGCTGAGAATTCAAAAGCAATTCCTGGGAAAGATACGTTTACATTTATTTCGAAGTTAACAGGAATCCCTCAAGTTTTCACACTTGATGCACACGGGAAACCAAAACAAGTAGTAGAGTTTGATGATCGGGTAATGAGTGCATATCACTCACCAGATGGATCACAAACAGTCATTGGAATGGACCATGGTGGAAATGAGAAACAACAGTTTTACCTTCTAAATGAAGGTGACGAACGAGTAGAAGAACTTGTCATTGAGCCAGAATACTTCCATCATTTTGGTGGATGGTCTCCTGATGGGAAGCAGATTAGCTTTTCGGCAAACCGTAGACATCCAGGGTATTTTGACGTGTTTACGTTAGATGTTGAAACAAAAGAAGAGAAAAAAGTGTTTGAATATGATGGCAACGTTACACCTGTTTGTTGGCTCCCATGCGGGAAAAAGCTCATCATGAAAATGAAAGATACAAACATTGATTCTACTATGTATATTGTTGATATTGCTTCAGGAACAACAGAGCCGATTGGAAACGTAGACGTGTCTGCACGATATGACGGCATTGAAATTACCCAAGACGGAAAGACAGCGTATGTGCTTACAGATGCTGGTGAAGAAACATTATATATTGGAAAAGTTTCCTTAGATGAACCAAGTCATGTGGAAAAGATATATGGGGTCGATGGTTGGGATATTGTAGGGCTATCTTTGTCACCAAACAATGAAACCATTGCTTATACGATCAATGTTGGTGGAATTTATAAAATGGCATTATTCAATATAAAAGAAAATACACATACAGACATTCATGAGCTTCCAATTGGTGTGTTCGAGTCTATTTCATGGTTAAATGACAACACATTCGTGTTCACAGCGAAAACACCAACGATTCCTGGAGATTGTTATACATACTCTCTAGATACGAAGTTTGTTGAACGCAAAACGTCTGTTGGAAAGTCACCAGTAGAAGATCAGTGGCTTGAGCCGAAGCTATATTCCTATCAATCTTTTGACGGTTTAGAAGTTCCCTATTTTCTCTATGACGCGACAGATGGAGAAGAGGAAAATAAACCTGCTGTACTCTTTATTCATGGAGGACCTGAGGGACAAACAAAAGCGATTTACAACCCGGTCATTCAATATCTTGCCAGTAAAGGCTTTGCAGTAGCTGCGCCGAATGTCCGTGGAAGTCGGGGCTATGGACGTGCATACATTCAACTTGATGACGCGAGAAAGCGTATGGATTCTGTGAAAGATTTAGAATCCTTAGTAGATGATTTAGTAGAAAATCGTAGTGTGGACCGGGGTAAAGTCGGAATTATTGGTAGAAGCTACGGAGGATTTATGGTGCTTGCAGCATTAACACATTTTCCTGACATTTGGGCCGCTGGAGTGAATATTGTTGGAATTTCACACTTCCGTACATTCCTTGAAAATACAGGTGCATGGAGAAGAAGATTAAGAGAGTGTGAATATGGTACGCTGGCAGATGATACGGACTTTTTTGAGGAAATTGCACCACTGAATCATTCGGATAAAATTAAAGCCCCACTACTCATCTTCCATGGGCGAAATGATACACGTGTACCGGTAAGTGAAGCGGAACAATTAGCCGCAGATATGAAAGAACGTGGGCAAGACGTGGAATTAACAATTTTTGAAAATGAAGGACATCAAACAGAGAAAATTGAAAATCACATTACACAACATACAGAAAGTGTAGCGTTTTTCAAAAAACATTTGCACTAAATCTAGTTAACGAAGTGAATGTCATAATTACCCACATGAGCTATTTGAATACAACATATAGTTTCAAAACATCTTAGCGGAACTACATGTTATCGTAAACTAGCACAAAAGACGTATGATGAAAATCATTCATCGATCGTGTTGATATCTACTATATTTAAAAGATAGGGTTATCATTTCTAACCCTGTCTTTTTTGTTTTAAGATAACTTTGGTATAATGAAAAAATAGAAAGAAGGGATGAAGGATGTCAGAAGAACGTGTAGTGAATCAAACAATTCAACCTCTTACAAGAACACTTCTCAAAGAAAAACTTCACACGTTAGGGGTTCGTGCAGGAATGACTGTGCTTGTCCATTCATCCATGAGTCGTCTCGGATGGATTTGTGGAGGGCCTGTTGCTGTCATTCAAGGATTACAGGACGTGCTGACCCCTAGCGGAACATTGGTTATGCCAACCCATACGGCTAACCTCTCAGACCCAAAGGAATGGGGGAATCCTGCTGTTCCAGAAGGTTGGTGGAAAGAGATTCGCAAAGAAATGCCAGCCTTTGATCCACAAGTGACCCCAACATATTTTATGGGACACATTGCGGAAACATTCCGGACGATGCCTGGAGTTTGTCGAAGTAATCATCCGAGATATTCATTTGCTGCCTGGGGGAACCATGCAGAAGAAGTTGTACGGAATCACTCTTTAGACTATGGAATGGGAGAAGACTCTCCATTAGGACGGATTCACGAACGGGATGGATATGTATTGTTACTTGGAGTCGGTTATGAAAATAATACGTCCATGCATTTAGGAGAACATAGATCCGGATGTTACAGCACGCTCACAAAAGAAAGCCCTATATTAGAAAATGGTACCCGTGTGTGGAAGTCCTTTGCAGATTTAGATTATGATGATGAGCAATTTCCCTCTATTGGAAAAACATTCGCTAAGAATTATCCAGTTTCTGAGGAGAAGATGGGAAGTG